>JBCBOC010000262.1:0-5869 GCA_039821475.1 Cyanobacteria bacterium J06632_22
GAGCGCTCACGATCGGGACAAACCACTAGCACCTCGTGCCCGGCTGCGGCGAGCGCATTGGAGAGCGTCCGAATGCCCGTGGCAAAAACACCATCGTCGTTGCTAACTAGAATCTTCATGGTAAAAAGGCTCAGGATGGTAACAAAGGCTCAGGATGGTAACAAAGGCTCAGGGCGGCAAGCTCAGGCTAGACTATAGTGTGCATTGGCGTTCGCGCAGGCTAGATCCGAACCGCTAAGGCCGAACCGCTAAGGCCGAACCGCTAAGGCCGAACCGCTAAGGCCGAACCGCTAAGGCCGAACACGTTACGTCCGAACTGTCCTATCAAACCCCCTTATCAAACCCTATTGGGTCCAACCTGTCAGCATGAGTACCGAACTAGAGCAACAACTGACCACGCTGCAGCAAGAGGCGATCGGTGCGATCGCAACGACTGAAACCCTAGAGACCCTCGACCAGCTCCGCGTCACTTACCTGGGCAAGAAAGGGAAAATTTCCAAAATTTTGGGCGGCATGGGCAAGCTGTCGGCCGAGGATCGCCCCAAGATTGGTGCCCTGGCCAATGAGGTAAAGACCGCTGTCCAAGGCGGCATTGACCAGCGTAAAACCGACCTGCAAAACGCCCAGATTAACGCTCAGCTTGAGGCAGAGACGCTGGATGTGACCATGCCCGGCGTGTATCTGCCCCAGGGGCGTGTCCACCCGATCAACAGCATTATCGACCAGATTACCGACATCTTCATCGGTCTGGGCTACACCGTTGCCACCGGCCCCGAAATTGAAACCGACTATTACAACTTTGAGGCGCTGAACTTCTTGCCGGACCACCCTGCCCGCGACATGCAGGACACCCTGTACCTAGAAGATGGGCGGATGATGCGGACCCATACGTCCAATACGCAAATTCGCTACATGGAGAACCACGAGCCGCCGCTACGGGTGCTGGCCAGCGGTCGCTGCTACCGGCGCGATACGGTCGATGCTACCCACGCTGCCGTCTTCCACCAGATTGAATTCTTCGCCGTGGACAAGGGCATTACCTTTACCGACCTACGCGGTACCCTGCAAGTCTTCCTAGAAGCCCTGTTTGGCGACATCGAAATTCGTCTGCGCCCCAGCTACTTCCCCTTCACCGAGCCCTCGGCTGAGGTGGACGTGAAGTGGAATGGCAAGTGGCTAGAGGTGCTGGGCTGCGGCATGATCGACCCTAATGTACTCAAAGCCGTGGGCTATGACCCGGAGGTATACAGTGGCTTTGCTGCGGGCCTAGGCGTCGAGCGACTGGCCATGGTGCAGAGCAAAATCGACGATATTCGTCGCTTGTACAACAGCGATCTGCGCTTTCTGCGGCAATTTTAAGGGCGGCAATTTTAAGCTTGAGTGGGCGACACCTATTCTGCCCGGTAGACGAATTGCCAGTCATGATCGAGTCTCATGTGGCTCCACATGACAAAGGGCGGTTTGCCCGGGCCAGATTGTACAAACCCCATGTGATCGCCGCTGGAGCCCTCCATCCAGTCGGACGGTTCTGCCCAATCGGTCCACAGCGCAGGGATATGTTGATCTCCCATCATGCCCCCAGAAAGTTCTGCGGCCTCAATGCGGAAGAGGCCGACGCGTCGAGGTGTAGAGAAGGATTCGCCAGCGAGGAGTTGTTGCGCGACTTGATTTAAGGCGGGGCGGGAGAGTGCAAAGGCAATGCCCATGGGCCAGTTAAAAACAACAACAGAAACAACAATGAAAAGGGCAATGATGGCCTGCTGGCGTGCCCTTTGCCAAAAGGCACTGGGTCGATACCGACGAGATAACAAGATGGTAGGGAGCAGCGTAATCAGCGCGATCAGCGCCAGCCCTGATCCATAAAGCCAGAGCATGATCAGGTCAGCCGGCAACAGAGACAGGAGAATTACAAGGGTGGGCGGACCTGAGATCGCAACCCGCCCCATTAACCGGATGACCTGTGGCATCAGTCTTCAGCTATAAACTGCCAGGTGTTGTCTAACTTGAGGTGGGTCCACAGGTTAAACGGCAGATTGTCCGATGTTGTTTGCACAAATCCGGTATTGCCGAAGGGGTGTACCCCCGTCCAAAGACAAACAATGCCATCTTCTGCATAAGAAAATAGATGCTCAGGCAGTGCTATTTCCTCGATCCAAAACCAGCCGACCCGTTGAGGTGTGGCGATTGTTTCCCCGGCGGTGACCTGCGCTGCAATCTGGTTAAAAGCAGGACGGGAGAAGGCATAGGCTAGTCTTAGAGGCCAGTGGAACACCATGATGGACAGGATGAGCGCAATGGCCACTGTTGCTGGCCGTCGAAAGCGCCGTTGTGCCGCTAGCACGGGGATGAGGCTCAAGGCCGCAATTAGACAGAGCAAAAAGACTGTAGCAATTCCGCCAAAGAGCCAAATGTATGCAATGTCAGCGGGGGCCAGGGACTGTACAAAGATGAGCGTTGGTGGTACGACGATCAAAGCCCAAAGTAAAAAGCGTTTCATACCGTCCAGTTCAACAACGTCTGGCATGCTCTACAGAGAGATGAACCCGGATTCCTGATTTTCCGTTAGTGAATGATTTATAGCGCGGGTCACTTGAAGCTTTTGAAGCTTGGGCAACGGTTGCGGGACCCAGGGTCAGAGCTGCCGCTCTAGCTGGAGCATGCGCCGATAGGACAGCCAGCCGGTTACGACCATGATCGCTGCAAAAATGGCCAAAAACCGGACGTGCTCTCCAGCCGCTTCCCCCGCCAGACAACGGGTGAGGGCCTCAGTCATGTGGTAAATCGGGTTGAACTGGGCCAGGTTCACCAGCGTCTCGGGGAAAATTGACGTGGGCATGAAGGCGCCGCCCAGAATTAGCAGCGGCACGCCGAAGGCCGCCACTAGGGCATTAACATCCTCAGTTCGGCGGGCAAACTGGGTGCCCAAGATGAAGCCCACGCCAACGTAGGCCATTAAGCTCAGGGCCAGGATCACCACAGCCAAGGGCCAGGACCCTGGAAAGGTGGCCCCGGAAAATAGGGAGATGGCAAAGACGATCAGGGATTGGCCGGTTGCGATCGCACTATGGGCCAGCACAATACCGAGGAAATAGGACACGCCGCTGAGGGGTGAGAGAAAAAGCCGCTTCAGCGTGTTTTGTTCGCGCTCGGCGACAACAGTTGCCACACTACCCCCCAGGCAGCTAAAAAACATGGCGGCCCCCACCAGCGTTGGCGGGGCTACCAGCTCAAAGGCTTCCGGTAGCGCTAAGGCCGCGCGTTCCGCCGTAATCAGACCGTTTAGCACCAGCAGCAGCACCGGGAAAATCACCCAAAAGATGAGGCTACGACGTCTGCGAATGAGCTCCAGTAAAATGCGCTGTGCCACCGCCAAGCTTTCTTGCCAGTATTTCATCGTGATTGGGCTAGGTTATGGGGCTATCAGTAAAAAAATGGGGTTTGTCTGTAGTCACCTGACAGAGTGGTCAAGCCGATGCCAACGGCAGCGTCAAAGTATGTTAAAAAACATTAATCAGCAAACGTTGATATAGATCTTCCAGGGGCTGGTGGCTGGCTTAATTCATCATTAAGTTCCATCACACCCTAGATCAATCTGTCTACATTGGTTAGCCAGTTGACCTGTTCGCACGCGGTGAGATTTCTGCTTGCCCTCGATTATCCACAGGTTGTTCAAACTCTATCAACTACATGACACCGTTCGAAAATTTGCCCGATTCCCTGTCTCGGCGAACCGTTCTGAAGCTTTTTGGTGTGGGTGCCGTTGGCGGCGCTGTAGGGTATTCCCGCTTTGCCAAGCCTCAACCGGCCCTGCATGATGTTGAAAAATTAGACCTGCCCCAGTATCTTGATCATCCCGTTAAAGCCGTCGTGGTCGGTGGGGGGCTGGCTGGGTTAGCCTCGGCCTACGAACTGAGCAAGCGGGGCGTGCAGGTGACGCTGGTGGAGCGCTCACCGCAGCTAGGGGGGAAAATCGCCAGCTGGCCCATCCAGGTTAACGGCAAAGAAATGATGATGGAACACGGCTTCCACGGTTTCTTTCCGCAGTATTACAACCTGTTTGGTCTGGTGGACGAGCTCAAGGCGCGGGATAATTTCCAATCGCTGGATTTTTATGCCGTTGTTTATAAGGGTGACAAGTACAAGCCTGAAGCCTTTCGCCCCAGTCATTCGGCCTTTCCATGGAACGTGGTAGACCTGGGGCTAGCCTCCAACAATGCCCTGAAGTGGGGCATTAACCTGACGAACCTGAAGCATTTGGAAGTCTTTCGTGAAATCTCCAGCTTCCGGATGCCCCAGACCTATGAGCGTTTGGATCACCTGTCCGTCGATGAATGGGGGAACGGACAGTTTCCCCAGGGTCTGTATGACCTGTACTTCTTACCCTTTGCCAAGTCCAGTCTGAACGCGCCAGATGTGCTGAGTGCCGGGGAGCTGATGCAGTTCTTCCACTTCTACTTCTTTGGTAACCCAGAGGGGCTGGCCTTTAACGGCACCTGCGAGGACATGGGGCGCTGCTTGGTGAACCCGCTGGCTGAGGCCATTGAAGCCAATGGCGGGCGTATTCTCAAGGGCGTCACGGTCAGCCAGGTGAACTGGGACGGTGAGAAAGTGCAAAGCGTCCGCTACGAGAAGGGCGGTGTCTCGGTGAATCCGGTACCCTTCTGGGTGGAGAAGAACCCTCTGCTCAGTACCGAAGAAATGGCCTACTTTGGCGCTGGGGATAGGCTATATGCCTTGAAATCCGGGGATGATGTGGCCCTGTCGCTGACCTGCACCCACCAGGGCTGCAGTGTCCATAAGGAAGTGGAGCCTGACGGTGAGGGCTTCCTTTGTCCCTGTCACGGGGCTGCCTATGACGAAGCCGGACAGGTGCGCAGCGGTCCGGCCCAAGAGAATCTGGCACAGTTCAAAGTTATTCAGAAAGAAGAGAATCGAGTTCAGCTGATTGCCGCGAACCCGGTGCAGGCGGCTGAGGGGTTGGCAGAAACCCCAGCAGAAACATTGGACGCGGACTACTTTGTCTTCGCTGCGGACATTCCTGGTATTCAGAATCTGTTTGCCCTCTCCAACGGGGAGCCCCACGCGGTGCTGGCCTCGCAGGTGGACAGCCTGCGCGTGGCCGATCCCTTTGCTGTGGGCCGCTTCTGGTTTGACCGTGACTTTGACTGGGAGCAGAGCTGGTTTACCTCGCTGTCGGGCTATCGGCTGACGGACAGCATTACCCTCTACCACAAAATTCAGGGTGACTATAAGCAATGGGCCGAGGAGACCGGGGGGAGCGTGGTAGAACTCCATGCCTACTGCTACAAAGAAGCAGAATTTCCGGACCAGAAGGCGATTCTAGCCACCTTTGAGCAGGAGCTATACGAAATTGTGCCCGCGCTCAAGGGGGCCACGATGCTGCATCGGGAGTTGGTGAACCAGAAGAACTTTGCAGGCTTTCCGCCGGGCAGCTATGCCAACCGGCCTGAAACGTCGATAGCAGACTCTAACCTGATGTTTGCGGGAGACTGGGTGAAAATGCCATTTCCCTGTGGGCTGATGGAGCGAGCTGTGACCAGCGGGCTCCTGGCTGCAAATACGGTGCTGCGGCGCGAGGGGGCCGCGAGACGGACGCTGATGTCGGTGAATCCAGAGGGATTCTTTAAGGTGTGATGGCAAACCCCTGGGGTCGGGTTAGGCTATGCCATGATCCGATGTGCCCAACTGTGCCGACAGGGCAGGGCGCACTACCATCGTGCCTCGTGCGTCGGTACACGAGGCATAATCAGAGCAAACGGTTTGGGGTTTGGGTGACGTTCGCTCACCCACCTGTGGTTCTCGGTGATGAGGTGTAATCTGTGACTTTTGACGAGATCGATGGCATTGA
>JBCBOC010000014.1:0-16808 GCA_039821475.1 Cyanobacteria bacterium J06632_22
TAGAATTTAGGGTCGGTGGAGACAGTGAAGTGGTGAAATAGTGAGCTAGTGAAATAGTGCGAGACTTTTAGCTAATCAGCATTTAAGGACGATCTCTACTTCACTAATCACCACTCACGACTTCACTGGCCTTACCTGAATCTTTAGCGTTGACGCTGCACTAGCCCTATTTCGCTATCCCACCATCATCCCTATGGTTAGCGCTGCCAGCCCACTAGGGCTGAGCTCGCATCGGTCCGAGATACCGCATTAGGTAAGGAGAAAACACCTCATATATAAGTGTGAGGGGTTTGCCATGGTGCCAGAACAGATAGTGACGCCCCCAAAACGGCCCCCGCTGGTCGAAGGCCTGCTCTAGCGGTGTTGAAGTGCCGTAGTAAATGCCTTGAATGTCTCGATACAGCTCAGTGCGTAGCTTTGCCAGACTGGCCCAAATTGGCAGAGAGCGGTTTTTGAGGTAGTCATCCACATGGCTCGCTTCCCACCAGGACGTGGCATAGGCGAGCCGTTGCCCCGAAGCTGTCCTCAGCCAGACCTGGCGCCGGAGCCGAGGACCGGGCACCCGGTCAATCAAATTGGGGGCACCATCACCATCCATGCCAATGGGTGACATATCAATGACATCTACTTCGGTGGGCTCCCGAGTCAGAAGCTGTAGATGCCGAGTCGGAGAACCGTCACCCAACATCAGAATTTGCCAGGCAGGAGAAAGCTGATCGTGGGGCAGTCCTTGCCTGACGACGGCTTCATCGCCATACCATAGTGGGCTTAAGGCATACCAGTCGGGCGATGCTGCACTGGTAGCAGGCAGGCTAGTCTCCGCAGGTGAGCGGCTCAGTTGAGGATGGGCAGAGGTCAAGCTGTTTACAAAAATTCACTGTTACAGCTTTATCATAAACGGTTCGTCCCAGGCTGGCCGCCTGCCCGACCCTATTCGCCATTCGCTAGGGACAATTCGCCGACTCAACCTGAGTTTTAGCTTTAACGCTGTATTGACTTATCCAGGCTGCATACCCAACCAGTCACCCAGCAGAGCAGCCGCGCTCGATGACTAAACTATAGATAGTGCTAGCAATAAAGTGCTAGCGATAATATGCGGATGGCGAGACTCGAACTCGCATGGCATAAGCCACACGCCCCTCAAGCGTGCGTGTCTACCAATTCCACCACATCCGCGTGGTCTCACGCTTTAGGACGCTCAGGGAAGCGTGCTAAAGCGCTCGGTCTTTAAGAATAAATCAAAAGGGCACGTTTCGTATCAGATTTTAGACAAGGTTAAGCCGACAAAGCAGCTAGCACAAAAGGTTGAAACCGCCTGATTTGTTGAGGGTCTCAGTGGTCTAAGGCACACATTCCCCTGACACCTCACGACCTCACTCCCGGACCTCAGCGCATTTTGGCGCAGCTTCCAGCTTATGATGCGTATAGTTTTCATGACTGACGGCCCCAATGCGAATTTCCAAGCTCCTGATTGCAAACCGTGGCGAGATTGCGCTACGCATTCTGCGAACCTGCGAGGAGATGGGCGTTGCTACCGTAGCGGTCCACTCCACCGTTGACCGTCACGCGCTGCATGTGCAGCTAGCGGACGAAGCCGTCTGTATCGGGGAAGCACCCAGCAGCCGTAGCTATTTGAATATTCCCAACATTATTGCGGCGGCGCTGACGCGAGGCGCCAGCGCCATTCACCCTGGCTATGGGTTTCTGGCAGAGAATGCTCGCTTTGCGGACATTTGCGCCGATCACAAGCTGATTTTCGTAGGACCGTCTTCGGCGTCAATTCGCGCCATGGGGGATAAGTCCACCGCTAAGTCCACGATGCTGCGAGTGGGCGTACCGACGGTGCCGGGCAGCAAGGGTCTGCTAGAAAGTGAAGAAGAAGCGCTGAAGCTGGCAGCAGAGATGGGCTACCCAGTCATGATTAAGGCGACCGCAGGTGGTGGCGGACGGGGCATGCGCCTAGTGCGAGAAGAGTCGGAACTCAGCAAAATGTTTATGGCTGCCCAGGGCGAGGCAGAAGCCGCCTTTGGTAATGGCGGCATTTACCTAGAGAAGTTTGTCGAGAACCCTCGCCACATTGAGTTTCAGATTCTGGCCGACAGCTTTGGCAATGTTGTGCACCTGGGCGAGCGGGATTGCTCGATTCAGCGGCGGCACCAAAAGCTGCTAGAAGAAGCCCCCAGCCCAGCCCTCAACCCAGATCTACGCAAGAAAATGGGGGATGCTGCAGTGCTCGCGGCTAAATCCATTAATTATGTTGGCGCCGGTACAGTGGAATTCCTGGTGGACAGCCAAGGCAACTTCTACTTTATGGAAATGAACACCCGCATTCAGGTGGAGCATCCGGTGACAGAAATGGTCACGGGCATCGACCTAATTGCTGAGCAGATTCGCATTGCCCAAGGCGATCGACTCTCGGTCACCCAATCGGACATTGCCCTAAAGGGGCATGCCATTGAGTGCCGCATCAATGCCGAAGACCCCGACTACAATTTCCGTCCCAACCCGGGCCGCATTAGCGGTTACCTGGCACCCGGTGGCCTAGGTGTCCGCATGGACTCCCATGTCTATACCGATTACGAAATCCCCCCCTACTACGATTCACTCATCGGCAAGCTGATCGTGTGGGGTCCCAATCGCTCCACTGCCATCCAACGGATGAAGCGAGCTTTGCGAGAATGCGCCATTACTGGGCTTGCCACAACCATTAGCTTTCACCAAAAGGTACTGGAACGACCCGAATTCCTGAAGGGCGAAGTCTACACTAACTTTGTGAATCAGATGATGTCGTAGAAAGCATTCAACATCGATATCCATCGAAACAATTGCTGTGCAGACGGCAACACCCACGATATGGTTAATCTGTTTCAGCAATAGGTGCAGTGATGGCAGACTGGCAGATTGTGGAGGGCGGTGTAACAGCAGCCAAAGGGTTTAAGGCAGCGGGCATACAGGCCGGATTGAAGCCGTCGGGTGCACCGGATTTAGCAATGATTGTGTCCGACAACGACGCAATCGCAGCAGCAACCCTGACGCAATCTCAAGTGCGGGCGGCCTGCGTGGACCATTGCCAGCAGCGCTTGGAAGACCGTCCGTCAGCGCGGGCAATTGTCTGCAACGCTGGCCAGGCTAATGCCTGCACCGGGCAACAGGGTTGGGAAGATGCGATCGCAACTGCCGAAGCTGCTGCAAAAGCACTCAATATCTCCCCTGACCTAGTGCTGCTGGCCTCCACCGGCGTCATTGGCAAACGTATCAAGATGGAGCCCTTGCTAGCGGCGTTGCCTGACCTCTCAACCGCACTATCTGCAACGGGCTCAGACGATGCCGCCCGAGCGATTGTCACCACAGACTTGGTGCCTAAATCCATTGCCCTAGAAACAACCTTGAACGGCAGCCCTGTCCGCATCGGCGGCATTGCCAAGGGCTCTGGCATGATCCACCCCAATATGGCCACTATGCTGGGGTTTATCACCTGTGACGCCGCCGTCTCTCCTCCCCTGTGGCAGGCCATGCTGGGTCGGGCCGTGGCCAAAAGTTTTAATCAAATCACCGTAGACGGTGATACCAGCACCAACGACACGGTTATAGCCCTGGCCAATGGCGGCTCTCGCACCCCAGCAATTACCAAAGAAGGCCCCGACGCTGACCAGCTCGAAGCCATGCTGACGGAAGTTTGTATCCATCTAGCCAAGGCCATTGCCCGCGATGGGGAAGGGGCCACCTGTCTGTTGGAGATCACCGTTACCGACGCCCCCACCGACCAGGCCGCCCGTCAAGTGGCCCGCACCGTTGCCGGATCGTCCCTGGTGAAGTCGGCGGTGTTTGGCCGCGACCCCAACTGGGGCCGTATTGCTGGGGCTGCGGGCCGGGCAGGCGTGGCCTTTGAACAGTCACAGTTGGGCATTCAGCTCGGCGACATTGTGCTAATGGCCCAGGGACAGCCCCAAGCCTTTGATCAGCAGGCTGCACACCAATACCTGGTGACGCAGTCCGACGCCAGCGTTCAAGCGATGGAACGACAGAAGCAAAGCCCAGATATGGCAGCGGTAAACCAGGCCGGGCGAGAATCCCTGGCGACGCCCATACAGGTCCGGATTTCCCTAGGCGCTGGCACCGGCACTGGCACTGCCTGGGGCTGTGACCTCAGCTACGACTACGTAAAGATCAATGCTGAGTACACGACATGATGAACCTCAACGGACCAGCTTTAAATACTGTCCTGGAAATACTGTCCTGGTTAGGTAGGCTTCTTCGCCATCAACGTCCATATCCCGGCTACTGACAGCATAGAGCCGCCTGCCAGGTTGAATCGCCGCTGGGCACGAGACGAGCGGAGCAGACGGCGGGCAGCACCGGCAAACAGGGCATAGCTCGTGGCATTGAGCATTGACAGGGCCAAAAAAGTAAGGGCTAAGAGCCAAAGCTGCTGGGTTGTATCCGCCTGCGGAGCCACAAACTGAGGCAAAAAAGCAACAAAAAATATAATCCCTTTAGGGTTGAGTGCTGTCACCAGGTACGTGTTCAAAAATAGCTTCCAGCGTGGCCCGGCAGTGACGTTGACCGTTTGGGATGACAGGGTAACGGAGCCCTTGCGTAGCAGCCCAACACCGAGATAAAGCAAATACAGTCCGCCGATCCATTTGATTATGCCAAACCAAAAGGCTGAGGCTGAGAGCACTGCCCCCAACCCCATCAATGACAGAAATAGCGCTGTTGAGTCGCCTAGGGTAACGGCCATAACCAGAGGCAGATTTGCCTGTCGCCCTTGGGCCAGTGAGTAGCTAATCACCGTAAGGATAGTAGGTCCTGGAATGATCAGCAGCAGCGTGGATGCTGCAACAAACGCCAGCCAAAGTTCAATCGTCATGGATAAACCGCCACCCCCTAACTTTCTTAAGGACCTATCCTAGGCGGTCCGCATAAAATGAAGATGGCACGACATAATTGTTTAGACCCACACGTCTTTATAGATGAGCAGTTCTACCCCCACGATTCAAAACAGTCAGCTTCAAGACTGGAAAGCAGAGGCCGTCGCGGCCTCTAGTTTTGCTGACTTGGTACAAGAGACCAAAGCGCTGACGAAGCGGCTGTTTATTCAGCTGCAGCGGCGGCCCTCCACCCTGGCAGCGGGCATTATTCAACCGCTGATGTGGCTGATCCTATTTGGGGCACTGTTTCAGAACGTACCTGAAGGGCTGTTTGGCACGAGCCAAAACTACGGCCAGTTTATCGGGGCAGGCATTATTGTTTTCACGGCCTTTGGTGGGGCGCTCAATGCTGGTTTACCCGTCATGTTTGACCGGGAATTTGGCTTTTTAAACCGACTCCTGGTGGCTCCCCTGGCCTCGCGATTTTCCATCGTCATGGCTTCAGCTATTTTTATTGCGGCGATGAGTTTGATGCAGACCGCCGCGATTGTCGTCCTCAGCGCCTTTTTGGGGGCCGGTTGGCCCAGTCTGGGCGGTATCGCACTGATGACCGGGATCGTGCTGGCACTGGTGCTAGGGGTCACGGCCTTTAGCTTAGGGTTGGCCTTTGCCCTGCCCGGCCACATTGAACTGATTGCGGTGATTTTTGTCACGAACCTGCCGCTGTTGTTTGCCAGCACAGCCCTGGTACCGCTGTCCTTTATGCCCCGCTGGCTGCAAATTGTCGCTAGTCTGAATCCCCTAAGCTACGCCATCGAGCCCATTCGTTACCTGTACCTGCATCCAGACTGGCAGTTTAGCAGTGTGGTCATGCAGTCTCCGTGGGGAGACGTGACGATGGGCGCTTCGTTGACGATTTTGGCGGTATTTTGCACCGGTATGCTGCTAGCCATTCGCCCTTTGATTGGTCGACGGATTGCGTAAACGGGTGGGGGCGCTGAATGCTGCCACAACGGTGTACGGGCCTAAAAACGCGACCAAACTAAAAACTGGTTGATGGACTGTCCATGCTTCACCGAACTTGCTAGACTGTGGCCATCGACTGTGTATTGCGATCGCAATTATGAAACAGCTTTCTATTTTTCTGTCTTTGTTTGGGCTGCTGGCCATCGCACCGACGGCTTTAGCCCAATCGGCAGCACCCGATGGTCTGAGCGGCGACTCTAGCAACACCGAAGTCTTTTCGGGCAGCGGCGTAGACTTCTACGACCTGATCCATCAGGCTGGGCGCCTCAACACCAATCCGGCTGACTTTAACCGCCAGCAGCAGCGTCGCATTCCCAATGCCGTTGAAGATTTCCGTCAGCGCCAGGAGGAGGCCATCCGCCAAGAGACGACGGCTGACGCCACGGCTGAGGATGAAACGGTCATCACTGATTAGTCCGTTTAGTCCGTTTAGTCCGTTTAGTCCGTTCGACACCGATGGCACTACCGACGGCTGAGCAAGTCAAGCACCAGGCTCAGCAGCTAGGGTTTCATGCGGTGGGCATTGCTGCCATCACCGAGCAGCCTACAGCGGCGGAACACGAGACTCAAAAAGCCCTGCGTCAGTGGCTGGCGCAGGGCTTTCAGGCTGATATGGCGTGGATGGCGAACCCCAAGCGGGAGGACGTTCGGCAGGTAATGCCAGCGGCCCAATCGATCATCTGCGTTGCACTGAACTATTACACGCCGCACCAGCGCACGGCGGACCCCAACCACGGCAAAATTGCCCGTTATGGCTGGGGCCGTGATTATCACCGGGTGATGCACCGCAAGCTCAAGCAGCTTTCGCTTTGGCTCGAAGCCCAGGCACCGTCCGTGGAAACCCGCTACTATGCCGACACGGGACCCGTTCAGGATAAGCTTTGGGCGCAGCAGGCCGGGTTAGGCTGGATGGCCAAAAATGGCAATGTGATTACCCGAACCTATGGGTCGTGGGTGTTCCTCGGGGAAATCCTGACCAGCCTGACCCTGCAGCCCGATCGCCCCCATACGTCCCACTGTGGCACCTGCACCCGCTGCCTAGACGCCTGCCCAACGGCAGCCATCCGTTCGCCAGGGGTAGTGGATGCCAACCGCTGCATTGCTTATCACACCATTGAGAACCGGGCAGAATCCCTCCCCGAGGAGATTGTGCCGCATTTGGATAATTGGGTTGCAGGCTGCGATATCTGCCAAGATGTATGCCCCTGGAACCAGCGATTTGCTAAAGCAACCGACGTACCCGACTTTCAGCCCTATGCCCAGGCGGTGAACCCTAGGTTAGACGAGCTTGCTCACTTAACCGAGGCCGAGTGGAATGACCGCTTCCCAGCATCGGCCCTACGCCGCATTAAGCCCGCCATGTGGCGGCGGAATGCCCAGGCGGCCCAACAGCAGGAGGCGAGGTCTGACACATGAAAACCATAGGGCACCGTTGAACGCTATGATCGGCTCGGTCTTTTATAGAGGGATACGAGTCATTGAGTGATCGTCAGCAAGCGGGGCAAGCCCCCTCTCAGACCCCCCAGAAATCCCCACAAAAATCCCCCCAGAAATCCCCCCAGAAATCTCCCGAGCAACCCCCCGAGAAAACCGCCGCATCGCCCTGGGGAAATTGGATCCGGGAAAACCTGCGACTGGTTGCGATCGCACTAATCATTTCGGTGGTGGTGCGGGTATTTATCGCCGAGCCCCGCTACATTCCCTCCAACTCCATGGATCCCACCCTCCACGTCGGCGATCGACTACTGGTCGAAAAGGTCTCCTACCGTCTTCACTCGCCGGTGCCAGGGGATATTGTGGTGTTTGTGCCGCCACCCCAGCTACAGGCCGTCGGCTTCACCCCTGACCAAGCTTTCATCAAGCGGGTTGTGGCCTTACCCGGCCAGACCGTGACGGTCACCCAAGGTCAGGTATCAGTGGACGGCACCCCCCTATTGGAGCCCTACATTTTAGAGCCCCCTGCCTACGACATGCGGCCGTATCAGGTCCCCGCCGATCAGCTATTTGTCATGGGCGACAACCGTAACGACAGCAACGATTCCCATGTGTGGGGTGCCCTACCCGCAGAAAATGTAATTGGCCGAGCCGTGTTACGGTTTTGGCCCCCGAGCGATATCGGCATGGTAACCGCCGAGCAACCCACGGTCTCGCGCTTCCCTTCTCAACAGACAAGGACAGACATCAAGGGCGAGGCGCCACCTGCAGATAGTGAATCAGATGCCCCACCTGTTCCGGCGGCAACCTGAGGCGCTGCTGCAGGTCTTCCCAGCTGCGGTACGGACCCAAGCGACGGTGGTATATCAGCTGCTGCGCAAAGTGGGGTGTCATACCCGGAATTTGCAGTAGCTGCGGGCCACTAACCTGGTTGATATCGAGGGTTGGGTTTGGCGGCGGATCGTAGTAGCGAAACTCAAGAATCGGTTCCAAGGGCCGCAGCCGCTGCAAGGGCAAATGTAGCGCAGCAGCCACATCCTCGATACTCATCAACGGCACACCACGATGAACCAGTGCCGACAGCGTACGAGCCTGGTGAATGGACAGCCCCGGCAGTCGCAGCCAGTCATCCACGGTGGCATGGCTCACGTCTATGCGCACCCCGAGCCGGACCGCGGCTCGAACCTCCTCATAGGAACGAAACCGATAATAGGGGTCTTTTTCAAGCCGCCCCCTAAGGGGATTGAGGTAGCTTTCGAGGCGGTCAATGCCTTTAAGGGCCTGGACTGCCCATCGACGTTGCCAACCAGTAGGGTAGGGCTTGCTCACGGTGTTTGGGGGCTGGGGTACGGGGTATTTGTGGCGACGGCTATAGGCCCTAGGGACTAAAACATTAAGACAGGTCCAAAACCTGACGACGCTGCTGCTCAAATTCGTATTCCGACAGGAGGCCATCCTGGCGCAGCTGCTCAAGGGTACGAATAGCCGCCGCACGAGCTTCTAGGGCCTGGGCGGGGGCAGCCGAAGCGGCCGGCGGCGGGGTCAGCCCAGACAAAGTCGGTCGCGGGGCACCGAGCACATACCAAACGCCCTCTATTGCACAGGCTACTCGTGCAATTTGCGTCAGCCCGAGCAATAGGTAAACCAGGCTCCAACCGTACTGCTTGAGGTACAGCTTATGGAGAAAAGTCAGCGGAATCGGCGTAGGCTGGACGGCACCCACAAATGCCAGCAGGGCCACCTGCCAACGTTGGGTATCCGATAGGCTCCCGGTGACCGCATCTAGCGACGCCGGGAGCTTTATGGTTGATTTTGCCGTCACCGTGGTTATCTACCTCTTGACCGTGAACTGACCGCTATCTTTGACGAGCGCCTTAACGACTAATACTGTCGTCGCAGCGCGTGGGAAACCTTTAGCAACGCTTCCCTGATTTTGATGCACAAGCTTTAAGTGCACAGTGAACAAAATAGTGTGCAAAGCACCGCTTTGATAGCTATACAGGGTAATCTACCCGCTCTGCACTATCGACCTGTCGCAGTCAGCGCGGGGAACTAGGGGATAACGGCACGCGTGAACTATCAACGTTGGCAAGTCTCAATCCTCTAGTTGAGCTTTGACGCTGTCCCCGCCGTATTGGGGCTATTTCTTAGGAATAGGACCTTTATACGGAAGATATTTTATACTGTACGAAGAATTTAACGGCAGTCCTAGGTCGGATTGCGTCCTGCCTAAGCAGGCCCTGTATCGCTTCTCGTCTATTGCTTCTCTGGTTGTGTCCTTCTCGCTTCATCTTTGTTTATCCCGGTTTGCCACTGTTCAAACTCTCTCCCTAGCAGTTCTGCGCCATAGCTTGCCTCGTTTCAGCGGATGATGCCCTGAAATTCAGTAATGCTGCGGTCTTCTTCGGCGGGTAAGCGGATATCCAAAGCCAATCTTGAGTCAAACTGTTAAAGTGAGACGCAGGCGTTCAGACTCTCATCTACTTTGCCGACTGCATGGTCAACATTGACTTTTCTAGTGAATGGATTAAAGTTGCAGAGCGCGATCCCTACGCTGCCCTGGGCTTGTCTGTTGTTGCTGAAGAGCGCCGCATTACCAAGCGCTACCGTCAAATAGCGAAGCGACTCCATCCGGATGCCCAGATGGGGTGCTCAGAGGCTGAAAAGGCATTTGCCCAGCAGGTCCTCACCAAAATTATTAATCCGGCCTACCAACGACTTAAGCAGGAAAATACCCGGTCAGAGGCGCTAGCGTCCCTGCGGTTCAAGGTCCGGCGAATGGTCCGCAATGACAAGCTGAACCCGACCTTTGAAAGTGCGCAGCAGCTTTTGCGCATTCCCGAGGATGAGGTGGATGGCTTCTATGAAAATACGCTGACCCAACTGGCAACCCAGCAGTTTGACTCCTCGGCGGTCTTTCACCAAACGCTGCCGCGCCTGGCTCAGCTCAATTTAATTCTGCTGCGCCGCAAGATGGGTGACACGGTCATTCGTCCGAAGCGAACCGGGCTAGTCGCCGCCCCCACACCTGTTAACGTTAGTCCCACTCCGGCAAGCGTCGACCCCCCCACGGAACCGCCCACGATCAACTATGCCGAAAGGTACGGTATTCGAGCCCGCGCCTATCTGAGTAAACGCAGCTACGACCTGGCGATTCAGGAGCTGCGCGAGGGCATCAAAATTGAGCCCAATAGTGTTGAGTTTCACTCGATGCTGGGCCAGGCGTATCTGATGCAGCAAAAGTACGGCATGGCCCGTGTGCACCTCAAACGGGCGCTGGCGATTAATCCGGGACATGCGATCGCAACTAAATATCTCGCCCGCTTAGAAGAGTTAGCCAAGCGGTCGACGAAACCCAAAACCGCCGCGTCGACAACGGTAGACGCAGGAGCTGGCAATAAGGACCAAGGTTGGCTGGGGCGCTTCTTTAATCGCTAACGGTTTGAAGTGGGGATATCTCACCTTTGCATTGGCAGCGCCCAGTTTATACGCTTAGATAAGCAAAGTGGCAAACGCTACAGTAGCCGTCAGCGCCATTCAGGAGTAAACACCCATGGGTTTCTTTGATTCAGAAATTGTTCAGAAAGAAGCCACGCAGCTTTTTCAGGACTATCAATCGCTGATGCAACTGGGCAGCGACTACGGCAAATTTGATCGCGAGGGGAAAAAGCTCTACATCGAGCAAATGGAAGCCATCATGGATCGCTACCGCGTATTTATGAAACGGTTTGAGCTATCTGAAGACTTTATGGCCCAGATGACCGTCGAGCAGCTCAAGACACAGCTCGGCCAGTTTGGCATGACCCCCCAGCAAATGTTCGAGCAAATGAACCGAACGCTGGAGCGGATGAAATCAGAAATTAAAGATTAAGCAAGGGAGCGAATAGCGAGTCTTAAAAGTCAGGCCTGACTTTTAAAGACTCGCTATCTCGCTGTACCCTTACTCGCCGCCTTCTGTCGGGCCCTCTGGCGCGCCCTCTACCTCGGCCTCGGGCGTGTCTGTAGTCGGTGCTTCCGGCGTCGGCGCTTCCGGTGCGGGGGACTCTACCGCAGGGGGCGCACCGCTATCGACCAGCTGCTGAATGCGGTCTTTAAATTGGACAGGCGCCATCGAGAGGGCCATTTCAAATAGCGGCTGGGCCTCAGCCTCGTTGCCCATTTCACGGAAAACAAGGGCTTTAGCTAGCGTGGGTCTAAAGTCTGGCGCCTCAGCCGTTTGCGTTGCCGCCGCGTCCTCAATGGCACTGTCGTATACCGCAAGCGCATCGTCAAATTTTGCCTGTTCCACATAGACCTGCCCCAGCAGCAGCTTAACGGAGAGGGTATCGATACTGCCCGGTTGAATTTCGTTGGCCTGTTCTGACGTTTTGAGCGTGTCCTGCAGCAGGCCCACGGCTGCCTGGGGGCGTTGTTGGCTCAGTAGCAGTGTCACGAGCCCCTGTAGGGCTTCCATATTGCCGGGCGTTGCTGTCAACACGCTGCGATAAACCTGGGCAGCGCCTTCCAAATCGCCCAGCTGCTGCTTGGTTTGCGCCAGCAGCACAGAATAGTTAGGAACATCCGGGTTGAGTTCAGCCAATTTCTCAAGGGGTTCTAGCACACCGGGTAAATCCCCCAGGGCAATGCGGGCCTCCACCAGCCCCTGCAAGGCCGTGAGGTTGTTGGGCTCACGTTCAAGGACCAGCTCATAGCCCTTGGCTCGACCTTCCAGTTCAGCGCGCTGATCGTCTCCCGTCGTGGGTGAGGTCGACGAGTTAGCACTCTGACTCGCTGGCGACGGGTAAAAGGCTGCACCAATAAAGGGGCCCACAGAGACAGCCAAGAGGGCGGCGACCGCTACAAATAAGATGCTGCCGACAAGCCAGCGATTACGTTTGACAGACACGGAGGAACCCAGAAATTCGACTTGCCCATCTTAAACCCTTATGGCAGGAATGGCGGCGAGTTCCGGATCGGCCCAGGTCGGCCGTGAATCTTAAGGGAGATTGTGCAGCGGTCATTGCCTCCCGGGAAGCTTGAAAGAGTGGCCTAGCATGGCCTGAGTTTCTGTCAGCTTTCCATGGGGTATAGCTGGGAAATGTTGAGAAATACACTAGGTGACACATTACCCTTTATAAAAGTGCAACATCTCAGTGTTCGATCGAGTCCATCCCCCTTAGACTTGAGGGATGATTGAGGCTGCTCGTGGTTGCCGATAATTCCTTACTCAATCTGCCTGGCCTTTGGCACAGGTTGACTCAGGTTGACTACGGTGGTTGTCGTTGGCTTTTGCAGTACTACTGGTGGGGCATTTGGCTCCGTTTTACCAGTCCGGTTTCCGTCAGGAGGTTCAAACGTTAATGAGTTCTTCAGCTAGTCGCCCCCCCGAGTTTTCAGAGTCTACAATTCAAACCTATCAAAATCTGCCCATCGGCCTTCATTAGTGGGGCCTCCGAAACGTCCGGTCAAACCTGTTAAGCCCCCCACTGCTTCCCCACCGCCGGTCGCCACACCGGTGGAAACGCCTGCTCCCGTCGTAGCAGCAGCGCCTGCAGCGGCGCCGCCCGAACCTACCTCAGTCGAGTCAGAGACACTCCCCCCAGAACCTGCCCGCCAGCAACCCATCTCGCCACCGAGCGAGCCCATGCAGTACCGCGCGATTGGCCTGCTGCGGGGTCGCTACGTCCCCACCGAAGAGGTGTTCAATCGGGGGCAGATTATGGCCCAAGATGGCACTGCGATTGATGCCGTCTTGCTAGGACGGGTCACGAGTCTGGTGAAAAAGTACTTAGATATGGAGGCAGACCACCTGTGGGTGGTCTACCCCCGCACCAACCCAGAAGCGAATAACGCCCTCAACGTACAAATCGTTGGCGTTTGGGAGCCTGAAACGCTGATGGGCAATAAAGACGAAGACAGCGAAACGGCCAGCGCATCTAGTGCCGGTTCAGCCGCTGAAGCAGCCGAGGCGGTTGCCTCAGCGGAGACTGCTCAAGCTGAGCCTATAGACGCTGAGCCGGTAGACTACGTCCCCGCTGACGAAATTGACGCTGACGTTTTCTCCATTCGCGGGGAGATTGCCCGCTACCACGAGGACAAGGGCGAAATTTTGATCGGCATTCAGCAGAAGGTGAAGTCGGGCAATCGCCAGCAGCGCACTTTCAAGCTGTTGATCAACGGCAAAATTGAAGAAAAAACCATCGGCTACTTTTGGGACTTTGACGTCCGGCGTGAAGGGCTAGATTTGGTGGTCCATGGCGGTAGCTGCATTGCTGCCGTACCGCCGAAGAAAAAGAAAAAGCGATTCGGTGGCGGCGGCGGCGGCGGCGGTAAAAAGCGCTTTACCAAGGGCGGCCCCTCTAAACCCTACGGGCGACGAGATCGGGGCAGTGGCGAAGGCAGCGACGCACCGAAGCCTCGCGAGGGCAGCGACGTACCGAAACCCCGTCCAGTAACCGCAGCAGCCAATGCGACCCCGGCCGAAACCCCGGCCCCAGCAAAGGTTGTGTCAGAAACCTCCACGCCAGAACCGTCGATAGAATAGCCGATGCTGAGGGCTGGGCTGGGCTGTTAAGGCTGGGCTATCGAAACTTAGCTATCGAGGGGAATAAAGCTGCGATCGCACGGCAACGCTGCCACGGGTTCTGTCAGCTCAAATTCCCCTGCCACGATCCAGTCCCGTAGGGTCTCTGCCACCTGCCGGGACAGGTACAGGCTAGAGAGTGGGGCCGTTCTCACCTGGGTGCCGCCAATGGTAATGCGCCCGGACCGGAGCTGCTGGTAACTGACCAGGCCAAAGGTGGGCCGCACCCGTCGCGGAATCGAAAAATCCACCACCGGGGCCACCAGATCGGCATCGGTCACAGCGCACCGGTCCAGTACCGTCTCGTTAAGAATGGGAATGGGGATGCCCACGCCGATCATCAGCGAGGGACCGTAGCCCTTAAAGTAGCAGCCCCGTACCCAGCGGGCATCCATCTGCTTGGCATCGCCAATAAGGGCGACAGTAGCAGCCGGACCAATGGGCGTGCGGTTGGGCCGTCGCTTTTGCAGTGGAAAGTGCTGGGTCCCCTCCCAGGCGATGTAGCCCATGCCGCCCCCCAAAAACAGCCGGGTGCCAATGCCCACGGTTTCGAGGTCGGGGTCGTTTAACAGGGGCGACAGCGCTCCGGCATTGGCATAAACGGCATTGCCCAGAAAGGGCTGCAATGGCCCCAAATAGGTGGCTAGGGGGCGATCGCTGCTGTTGACGCCCACAATAAAATTTTGATACAGGTTGCGCGGGTTAAACAGATAAAACTGGTTGATGTTGTCCTTGGTAATGGCCACATCTAGGTTGGCGCGTGGATAACAGTCGCTCACATAGCCGGTGGCCCGCAGCGATACCGACTTTCCTGCGATCAGGTCAGCAATCACATGGCCACCGCCGCGCCCCTCTTCGGTAGCAGGTTCGTCCGGGCGCTGGCTATTCTCGGCGGGTTGGCTGGCCCCCAAATACAAATCTACGGTGCCAAAGCCGCTATAGGCCATCACCTGGTCTAGCCAGCAACTGCGAATGTTGATGGGCGGGTCGGTGTGCCCCAGGTTAAAAATCGCCCCGGAGGATTCCATCGGCTCAAAGGTGCCCGTGGTGACCACGTCCACCTGAGCAGCGGCGGTGGCGAGCCCCAGTTCGGCGACCTTGGCCTGGGCTTCGGGGGCAGTCCAAACGGTGGCGGTGCGATCGCGAATTTTCTGATTAATCTCTGCAATCGTCCGCATGGTGGAATCGGTCGGTCAACGTTCGAAGTGGGTTGGGGAAGAGAGTGAAATAGTGAAGTAGTGAAATAGCGAATAGCAGAATAGTGAAGTAGTGATTAGCGAGCAGGTTGGACCTGTAGTCTTTTATTCGCCAAGGGTTGACGGGCCACTCGCTTAGGTCTTGGCTTGCCAGGTTAACCATAGCCCCATCAGTACCGATGGCGTGAGCACCAGTAACAAACTGATGCCTGAGGAGACGGGCAGCTGCAGCAGCGGCCCCCCATATTTAAGGGCGGCGCTGACCAGGGCAGAGGCGAGCAAAACTTTGGCAATAAAGCCAACCGTATCGGACATGGCAGGGATGGATAAGTGAACGACCGGTTCCATAACGACCGATTCCATGAGGGTAGCAGCCGCACTGTAATTATGATCTTTTGCTTACCGATGCGGTTGTCTGGGTCAATCGGCGATACCGTCAACCCATGACCTGCACGCCCAGACCGCTGGTCTGGTTCTACCGATGACTGCAGCCACGACCACCCCGTCTAGCGCTATTCAACTGGAGCCTTCTTGGTTGGCGGTGTTAGAAGATGTGTTTGCCGCCCCTTACATGCAAACGCTAAAGGCGTTTTTGAAGGCGGAGAAGGCGGCGGGGAAGGTGATTTACCCGCAGGGGGCGCTGATGTTTAATGCGATGAACAGCACGGCCTTTGATCAGGTGAAGGTGGTGATTTTGGGGCAGGACCCCTATCACGGGCCAGGCCAAGCCCACGGGCTGTGTTTTTCGGTGCCTCGGGGGGTAGCGCCGCCGCCGTCGTTGCAAAATATTTTTAAGGAGATTGAGCAGGATTTGGGGCTGCCGCGTCCGGGGCATGGCTGTTTGCAAAGCTGGGCGGACCAGGGGGTGCTGTTATTAAACAGTGTGCTAACGGTGGAGCAGCACAAGGCGGCCTCCCATCGGAATCGTGGGTGGGAGCAGTTTACCGATGCAATGATTAGTGCGTTGAACCAGCAGCGGGAGCATTTGGTGTTTTTGCTGTGGGGCAGCTATGCGCAACAGAAAGGGAAATTTGTGGATCGGTCGCGGCATTTGGTGTTGACCTCGCCGCACCCGTCGCCGCTGTCGGCCCATCGGGGGTTCTTTGGCAATGGGCATTTTTCTAAGGCAAATGCTTATTTGCAGCAGCACGGGGTTGCGCCCATTGAGTGGCGGCTGTAGCGTCCTAAACCAACACGGTGCCAATGGAGCTGATTACCCTTAAGGGTGACATTTTGGAAAAATTCGGGAATTTTTCTGACTAGACCACGAAACGGTTGTTAGAACAGAGTGGTCACCCCCACATCTGCTGACAATGCTAGAAACCCTCTCCCTCGCTGCGGCCACTGCCATTGCCAAGGTGGTATTAGATAAGTTCTTTGAAGGCGCAGGCGAAAAGCTCGAAGAAACGGCAAGCAATTTAGGCTCGGCAGCGGTCACAAAAGCCCATGAAAAAATTCAGCAGCTTGGCCAGCTTGTGTGGCAACGCTGCTTTAGCGGTAAAGGACAAGATGTTGAGCAGTTGCCAGAAGCAGCGGCGACGAACGAGGCCGAACAGGAAAAGATGGCTGAGTACCTCAAGAAGGTGCTTGGGCAGGAGGACGAGTTTGCTGATGAGGTGAAGCACCTGGCAGAAGAAATCCATCAGGTGATATTTGAGATGGAAGATATTAATGCCCGCAATGTGCAACAAGTGATGGGCGGCCAGGCCTTACAGGTCA
>JBCBOC010000376.1:0-4752 GCA_039821475.1 Cyanobacteria bacterium J06632_22
CAGTCCTGGATTAGGCTCTAGCTGGGGACTCGCCATAGGCTTCTACGCAGCGCAAAAAGATCTCAACGCCCATGCCCAATGCCGTCTCGTCAAAGTCAAAGCGGGGATGATGATGGGGATAGGCCAGGCTGAGACTGGGATTGGCTGCCCCCAAAAAGAAGTAGCAACCGGGTCTCGCCTGTAGAAAGAATGACATATCTTCGCCCCCCATCGTTTGGCATTGGGCATGGGCGTTGAGATCTTTTTGCGCTGCGTAGAAGCCTATGGCGAGTCCCCAGCTAGAGCCTAATCCAGGACTGAATTTGGAAATCCCTCGACTGCGCGATCTGCTCCCGGCAACGGGCCGCATGACGAGTCGTATCGTGAGTAATAGTCGCCAGCCAGAGGTCATCAAAACCCCCTTTCCCAAGCCCTGGAAAAGCAGCCATCCGGTGCTGATCAACTTTGACCTGTGGCCCGAGCTAAGCGAGCCCCAGCGAGACTTACTGTTTCTACGAGAAGTCTCTTGGCTAAGTGCGGTCCGGCTGATTAAGATCGATGCCTACCAGGGGGTCGCGGCCGCCGGAGCCCTGGGCTTTTTGGTCGAACTGGTCCAGTTCGATGCCATCGGTGCCGTCAGCGCTGGCGGGTTAACCGCCTTAGCGGGAGTGCAAATCTGGCGTAACAGTCGCGGCAAGCAAGCCGAGATCGACGCCGATGATGTCGCCCTCAAGGTGGCACAAAGACGAGGCTATACGCTGACCGCCGCCGCTATGGCCCTGCAGGATGCAATTGAACAGGTCGCCCAGCTTGAGCATCGCCCAGGATTAAGCTTTGTCGAATTGATGCGGTGCCAAAATCTACGCAGTTACGCAATCGCCACCCCCGAATCAACACCGCGAGCGACATCGCCAACAACATCCGGGCAGAACGATAACCGCCCCCCCCAGGAGCAGCCATGAGCGAGTTGGAGAAGCGGCCTAGTATCCCAAGAGAAGGGAAGCAGACAGAATTGACCGCAGAAGATATCGATCTAGATGCGAAGTTGCGATCGCACCTGCTGCTGCAGTTGGAAACTGAATTAGGCCGCTACGCCCTGCCCGACGTGGCTGAAAAGCTACAAATGGCCCTGCGCCATCGGCGAGACACCGAAACCGGCGAGACTGCCGCCACCAGCGGCCGCCAATTTGCCGAGATGCTCACGGCCGAGCTCCAGACCCTGAGCCAAGACCAGCAGCTTCGGGTGCACTTTAGTCCGGTCCCCCTGCCAGATCTCTCCGCCGCTTCTCCTCCCACTACAGCAGAACTGGCCCACCAGCGTGCCCAGAGCCAACAGCGCAGCTATGACATCAACCGTGTCGAGCGGCTGGGGGGCAATGTCGGTTACCTACAGCTATTCGGATTTGAGCCCCCCGAATTTGCTGGGGCGTCTCTGGCCGCGGCCATGACGCTACTGGCCCACACCGACGCTTTAGTCATTGATCTGCGCCACAACCAGGGTGGCTCCCCGCAGATGGTAGCCCTGCTGTGCAGCTATCTACTGCCCGCCTACCCAGCGGTGCACCTCTCAACCCTGCAATGGCCCCCCAGCGGTAACCCTAACGATGAGCATGCGGACGGTCGCAGCATTCAATCTTGGACAGTGCCCCACCTAGACGCGCCCCGTTACTTGGACCGCCCTGTATACGCCCTCAGCAGCCCCGAAACCCGGGCTGCCGCCGAGGAGTTTGTCTATGTGCTGCAGCACCTGAAGCGCATCGTCCTAGTGGGCGAGACAACCGCAGGTGGTGCCAACCCGGGTCAGGGATATCGACTGCATGATCATTTTTGGGTTTTTATTCCCACTGGCCGTGTGGTTAGCCCACTCACCCAGGCAAACTGGTCGGGCACTGGCGTGATTCCAGACTTTAAGGTGCCGTCTGAGTTAGCGGTGACCACTGGCCATCTGCTGGCGCTCAAGCACCTAGAGCGCAACGGTCTGGGCCTCCAGCGTGAAATTCAGGCGGTGATGCCGACCGTCGAACAGCGACTGGATCAAATGCAGCATGATTTGATCGGGCAGATGACAGGCCGAGGGTAGGAAAGCCAGAACCGTGGCAAGGGGGGTAGATCTAACCAACGAAATGAGGCACGGCAGTCAACTTGACTACAACGGACACCTCCGCAATGTGGTTGCATGAACATACGGACAGAGCAACCGCTAACCACGCGATAAATATGCGACAAGTTGACTAGAGCGTCCGCTGAGTGTCTCGTCAACCTTGTATTTGCGGCTTTACAGAAGATTATTAAAAAAACTAATACAGTGTCTACAATTTTCGATTTGGGGTACCTTAACCACCATATCGACGTCTAATGAAGAAGTGTTGCTTTAACAACTGTTTTGTAACGGTTCAAACGTATTACTATTGGTCTAGTTTTGATCAAAGTTAGTTCGATTCTGAATGGCTTTTGTCGCGACAGTTGCTCGACCGTCATTGCAGAGGTTCGGCGCTCTGGACTAACTCACTGGACTAGCACACTGGCTTAACACACTGATTCTTTTGCAATGGTTCACTCACTAGCTTTTCCAGTCCTTTTTGTCTGAATCTCCCCCTGTTTGCTCGTAAGTTCTGCATAGCACCCATACACGTCAGAAAAGCGTATGACTAGCCGTAATCGTCGTTTGCGATCGCATGCCCCCTTCCGCCCTCAGCAGCAGTCGCCACGACGCATAACCCCTCAAAACGTGAAAGCCAAGCTGTACCAGCGCGTTCGTAAGCTGCGCTCTACCGTCGGGGCCCTGATGCTGGGCAGCCTGGTGCTGTGGGGTGCGGCAGAGGTCTTGGGGCCTGACCATCGCGAGTCTGTCAGTGCGGCAGAAGCCGAACAGGCTACTCGCTCTAGTGCCAACGTGTGGAGCAGTGCCTCATTCCCCGTAGAAAATTTCCAGGCCTACACCTCTCCTTTCGGTTATCGACAGTCTCCCTACGGGGGGCGACAGTTTCACTACGGGCTCGATATTGCGGCACCATCGGGTAGCTACATCCGCAGTTGGTGGGGTGGCCGTGTCATTGAAGTGTCTGACAATTCTGCCTGCGGCACCTCGGTCATCGTTCAGTCTGGTGATTGGACCCATGTGTACTGCCACATGCAGGGCTACGTCACCACCGAAAATGGCGAAAAGGTCATGGTGGATCAAGGCGGGAACGTGCGCATTCGCCAGGGCAGTGAAATTGGCACCGGGCAGCCCATTGGCCGCGTCGGCATGACCGGCCGGACTACCGGGCCGCACCTGCACTGGGGCCTCAAGTACCAGGGCAGTTGGGTTGACCCCGCCCTGGTGCTACGAGCCATGTATGAAGAGCAGCAGGTGTCAGCCCGCTAGCGGGTCAAGCGACCCTGTCGCGCTATTCCCAAGACTCCCAAGACGTCAGAACAATCCAAACCGTCCAATCAAAAAGGGAGGCCATGACCAGCTTCCCTTTTTGATTGGACGGTTTGGGGATAGTTAACGATGGGCTATCCCAAGGGGCTAGGAACCTGCCGCCACGGGCTGATTCTCCGGCAGTTCCACATACTCGCTAACAATGCGACGGAACTCGTCGCCGTCGACGGTTTCTTTGACAATGAGCAAATCAACCAGACGGTCTACTACCGGGCGATTATCGCGAATCAGCTCCACAGCTTTGTCGTAGCATTCTGTGGCAATTTCCCGGACCTTGCGATCAATCTTCGCTGCCATCTCCTCAGAATATTCAGAGCGCTCTAGCTGGCCTCGTCCCAGGAAAACTTGGCTATTAGGCGTTTCTAAAGCCAGCTGTCCCAGCTCACTCATGCCATACTGCGTGACCATCTCACGAGCTTTTTCGGTAACGTGCTGAATGTCGTTGCCAGCCCCCACAGTGACTTCTGCACTACCAAAGACGACATCTTCGGCCGCCCGGCCGCCCAGGGCCACCGTGATCCGGTCGATGATTTCGGAATAGGACATCAGCGCATTGATGCCGTTGTCGAACTGGTCTTCATTGGGACGGAACCGGGCAAAGCCGCCAACCCCACCAGAGCGAGGGATGATTGTGACTTTATCGAGGGGATTAGCGTGGGGTAACAGCGTCATCAGCAGGGCATGGCCAACCTCGTGGTAAGCCACCAGACGCTTCTTCTTACCGTCTAGTAGCGGCGTCAAGCTCAGGCCAATGGTAATACGGTCAATGGCATCGTCAATCTCTAGTGGCGTAATCGCATCCTTGCGACGACGGGCAGTGAGAATGGCAGCTTCATTGAGCAAATTCTCTAACTGGGCACCAGAGAAGCCTGGCGTGCGCTGTGCGATCGCATCTAAGTCGACCTCATCCGCCAGCTTCTTATCCCGCGCATGCACTTCAAGAATGCCCAACCGTCCTTGGTACGCCGGTAGGTCCACAATAATGCGACGATCAAACCGGCCCGGACGCAGCAGCGCGGGGTCTAGCACATCAGGCCGGTTGGTGGCCGCAATCACAATGATGCCGCTATTGCCTTCAAAGCCGTCTAGCTCCGTCAGCATTTGGTTGAGCGTCTGTTCACGCTCGTCGTTGCCACCACCGATGCCCGCTCCACGCTTGCGACCGACCGCGTCAATCTCGTCAATAAAGACGATGCAGGGGGCGTTGTCCTTGGCCTTCTTGAACAGGTCCCGAACCCGAGAAGCACCCACGCCGACAAACATTTCAACAAACTCTGAGCCCGAGATACTAAAGAAGGGCACCCCGGCTTCCCCGGCAATAGCCTTGGCCTTCTTGAACAGGTCCC
>JBCBOC010000660.1:0-2885 GCA_039821475.1 Cyanobacteria bacterium J06632_22
CCCGATGCGGGTGAGCCGTTGGTGCATATCTTTGCAAATAGTGAAGATCGCGAATGGGTCGATACTCATCTGCAAGACTATCGACAGCGAGTCCAGCGCTTTATTGAAAAAGAGCAGGGCATCCGCGAAACGCTATAATCGTCCCCCTGTAATTTCTTAGATTCCTGATAAAAGGCATGAATCACTGCATCTTTCTGGCTGAAGTCGCCCAGGCTCCGCAGCTTCGCTATACCTCTGATAACCAGACGCCCGTGGCCGACTTTGCCATTAAGATTCCAGGGGTTCGGCCTGATGACCCACCGGCCCAGCTAAAGGCGGTGGGTTGGGGCAACCTGGCCCAGGAAATTCAAGAAAAGCAGTACGTTTCTGGCGACCGGGTGATGGTGGAGGGCCGGCTGACCATGCGAACGGTGGAACGACCGGAAGGCTTTAAAGAGAAGCAGGCTGAGGTGACGGTGCAGAAGATGTACCGGTTGGCCGAAATGCAGTCGACCATGATGGGGGAGGCGACGGTGCAGTCCTCTGCTCCGACGGGGCAGCCTGCCGCGAATGCGGCTCCAGCGACCGTGCCGTCACCTCAGCCGACTGCGGCTGCGGCGCCGCCTCAGCCGGACTATGACGATATTCCGTTCTAAAGGCCTCTGGTGCCTTTACCACCCAACCGAGCGCTACACATATCCATGCAAAAACTCATAGGGGTCATCCTCCCAGCAAGGTTCCGGATATAGATGGCTCAAGCGGTTTTGGACGTCAGTGAGGGCGTCCTCTAGCTGCTCGGCTTTAAAGATTTCGGTGAGGGCGATTTCATCGCGATCACGGAGTGGGGCCAGGGGTTCTGCGTATAGTCGAGAGATGATGGGACGCTCCGGACTAGCATCCGGGTCAGGCTTGCTGACAGGCCAGGCGATTTCGGGGGCGTGCATCGTCTGCTGCTCAGCCCGCTCCTTTCGCTCGCTGACGCGCATCATGGCGCGAACGAACGGGTCGTAGCCGTCGGGGCTGGGAGAATTTGTCATGCGTGGGTGATGAGCCTGGCCTCTGATTATAGTTCTCCCAAATTTGGGGTCGCCAGACCGGGCCAGGGGTGGAATCAACGAAAGTTCGTGTTGACCCGCTCACGAAAATTGCGGAGGTGGTTGGGGCAGCCACTGAAGTTGAAAGCGTTGCGCAAATGTTTCTATCAGGATGGGCCGGACGTCCTTGACGGTAAGTTGGGGGCAAAACTCATCGAGGCTACCCACGGGACGGTCGCCAATACCGCAGGGGACGATTCGGGAAAAGCCGCTTAGGTCGGGGCAAACGTTGAGGGCAAAGCCGTGAAACGTGATCCAGCGACTGACCTTGATCCCAATGGCCGCGACTTTGCGGTTGTCCACCCAAACGCCTGTGAGACCATCGATACGGTGCGCCGTGAGATGGTAAATCCCTAGGACCTCCATCAGGACCGCCTCGAGCTCCCTCAGGTACCAATGTAGATCCTGTTGGTGTCGCCGCAGATTCAAGATTGGATAGCCCACCAGCTGGCCAGGACAATGGTAAGTGACTTCTCCGCCCCGCTCGGTGCGATACAGGGCCACGTCACCGGCGGCTGGATCAAATTTAAGGTGGTCAGTGGTCGAGCCCTGCCCAAGGGTGTATACGGGGGGATGTTCCATCAGTAGCAGGGTGTCAGGCAAATCAGGATCTTGTCTGCGTTGGGCCACCAGCTGTTGCTGCCACTGCCAGGCAGCGGCATAGGGGACTTCTCCCAGCGTGTAGAGGTGTGCCACTGAGACGGTGTCAGCCGCTGCTTTTACAGGGTAACTTTGAGTAGGGTTAGTATCAGCAGCTACCGTAAAATTATCCATATTTCGAAGTAGTGGGGATCAAATTGACCAAGAATCATAAAACCGTGTAAAGGATTTTTAACAAGACCCGAGAGAGTAAAAAAACAGGTGTTAACGTAAGGTCATAAGCGCAGAAAACCTCGTCACTACATTGTTTAGAGGGTTAGCTTCAAGAGATTTTTTCCACAGGCGTTAATGCTTGATGCCAATAACTTAAATTAAGATCCCCAGCCTGACTGCGGGGCAAATAGTGATATTGGTGTTGGAATTGACGATGCTCTTGGGCAGGCGCTTTGAGGTTATGGATCGTCTTCTGTTATGTATCCATGGCCGTCCTACTGCGATCTGCCCCTTGGTAGATGGTTAGAGTTGTTTGCCTTCGCACTGGTGGCTGTTGGGTTATCTCATGGGTTAGCCAAGCTTAGGCAATTTATTTTAGCCGACTGATTCTAACAGGTTGTATTCCGTCAAATGTTCAGAATTGGGTGCAGTGGGTTTCGTTGTATCTCATTGCTGCGGAGGCAAATTTATGGAGCTTGTTATCCAGGGTAAAAACATTGACATTACCCCCTCAATTCGCAGATACGTCTCTCAAAAAATTGAAAAAGCGGTCAGCCACTTCCAGACCCTGATTACTGAAGTTGACGTTAACTTGTCTGTTGCCCGTAACCCCCGGATAACCCCCAGCCAAACTGCTGAAATCACTGTCTACGTTAACCGTGCTGTCGTGCGTGTAGAAGAAAGCAGCGATAGCCTTTACGCCAGTATTGATATGGTGGCAGATAAGCTGTGTCGCCAGCTTCGCAAGTACAAAGAGCGATATCGAGAAAAGCGGCGATTGCCTGAGCAAGACACCATTCGCGCTGTTGAGCCGCTGGAAATCGATGTCGCAGATGATGGTCCTGATATTTCTGAAGTCCTGAGTCATCGGCAGCCATCACTCCCGGCAGAGGTGCTGCGAACCAAGTATTTTGAAATGGCGCCCATGACGGTGCAGGCGGCATTAGAGCATCTTGAGATGGTCGGCCATGATTTCTACATGTTCCGCAATGTGGACAC
>JBCBOC010000323.1:0-5204 GCA_039821475.1 Cyanobacteria bacterium J06632_22
ATCTCTTTCACGGTCGTTAGAGCAGACGGCCAGCCTGACACCGGCGGCGATCCATTGGGTGACCCGGTTCCAACGGGACGGCCAGGCCAGGGGGAAGGAGAGCCAGATTTTTCAAACCCGAATCAGCCCGGCGTGCCTGGGATTGGGCTTCCTAACCCATCAGTGCCCAACCTGCCGAGCATTGGCAATCCCTTTGGTGATAGTCCCATCACCGGTGATGGGTTTGACGGCATAGACGCCCCTAACCCCCTATTGCCCGGCGTGCCTGGCTTCCCCGGTTTCGACCCTGACGGAGAAAGCGGCGACGATACCAGCGGCGACGGCGACGGCAGCGACCCCACTGGCGAGCCCGGCGAGAATCTGACCTGTTGCGAGAAAATAGACGCCATCCATAACTATTTTCAGAAGTCAGGGTCTGAACAATACGACGCGGCTCCGTGCGATGACGGGCCGTTGTATGACGCTTGGGAAGGGACAGGGTTAGTGGGGCTCTATCGTGCAGTAGAGTCGCTGACGCGGGCCGTGGGGCTCATCTGGGAACGATTGCGCTGTATGGAAAGTGGGGCGGTTGCCATTCCTGAATGGTGGGCCGTTCGGCCAGGCGCAGACGTGCCCCAGCTGGCGATCTCATTGCGGGCCGTTCAAGGGGAAAGCCGGTGGAGTTTCACCATTCCCCACTACAACAAGGGGCAAGACTTCAGGCCCCAGCTACCCCAATTCACAAAGGGGTCTTACTTCTCTACTTTGACCCTGGTGGACAATACAAAGCTGGTCATCAACGCCAACAGCTTTGAAGAAGGGGAACGGGTGATCAACGCCCTAATCCCCCTAATTGACCCGGCCTACCTGCCCCCCGGTAATGGCATTCACCAAGGCAGGCGACGGGGGCAAGGTCTGACGGTAGCAGAGGTTAAGCCCACTAAGGCCGCGTTTTATTCCACGGGCCAAAAGACTTCCAAACCTGACTATTTTGTTGATTTCACCGTAATTTGATGGCAGTCAAAAAAGTAAATTTTCTACTCAAGCGGCGTCAACCAAAGAACACTGAATCTTTAGTTAGATTGAGAGATTACGCCAATTCAAAACACGTTCATGAATCGACCGTTAGAGGATGGATAACCAGACGTAAAATAGTAGCCTATAAAATTAATGGGCGATGGTGGATAGAGCCGGAGAGCCGCTTTAAGGTTCCTTTATATGAAGGTAAAAGTGTTCCGGTTGGGATATAGTACCGACCGGGAGAGTTTATACAAGCTGTTCTTTTTTCTACTTTTTGAACCTACACTTTTTAAGGAATTCAACCCCCTTTGAGGTGTAGAAATGGCCTTAGATATCGAAGTATTTGAAGCTGCTGGGAATAGCACCGCCGCAGGCGTGTTCATCCCAGTTAGCGACCTGCCCGGCATCGATGCTGCTGAACTCGCAGCCGGTGAGACCGATGGAGCCAAGCAAGGCAAAACACTCTTAGCGATGGTATCGGCCACGCTAACCGCGATTACCGCAGCATCCCCGCTCGGCCTGACCCTGACCCAAGGCAACAACAGCAATGCAGGCCCCAACCTAATTGGCCTGAACTTTACCCTGTCCTGGGACAAGCTGGCCGACATTGGCGGTGACACCATCAGCGTTATTCCCCTACCCACAGCCGGTGCTAACGCCGGTAACGGTGGCCTGGGCATTGTCGATGCCTTCCCCAATGCGGCTAAGGTGGCCGCTGCCGGGGCTGTCCCTGGTGCTGGGGTGGTGATCAATGACACCGCTGTTGCAACTTATGGTGCAGCGGCGCCTACCGTGGCCGCTGGCGAGGACAACCGCAAATGGTTTGCCGGTCTGTTTGACCATTTGGCCGATGCCGACGTAAGAGAAGCAGGCGTCACCCAATCGGCGGTCACAGCAGCGGCTCGCGGTGCCATTGGCTCAGCCGCTATCCCTGCCAACTTCACCGCGACGGTAGACCCCCTAAGCGACATTTCAGAGGCCGACTTACCCCAACTGGGTCTGTTAACCCGCTCTGCAACGCTACAAATTCAGGTCGAGCTGAATCAATCCACCCAAAGCTTTGACGTTGTAGTGAGCTAACCGGCTCCCGTCGCAAGCTTCCATCCACCCTAGAACAACCATTTTGAGGATCTAAACCTATGGCATCACGTGCAGGAACCGTCGAAAGTCAGCGCTATTACGTCCGCTTAGGTGGCGCGGTTGGCGATATCGGGGAATCCAAATTTGGCTTCCTAGCTCCCAAAGAATCCTATGAGGGCATCGCTGACGAGCTGGGTGTCGTTGAGGTCAACGACAATGACAGCGCCCGGGGCGTGTTGTTTGGCGCTAACTTCCCCCGTCCGCCCAAGGTGCGTATCAACTACAAGGGCACCGGCACCAACAGCCGCAAGAAGGGCTCCACAACCCGATATTGCGACCCTGACAAGATTGGCCGCGTGCTCAATGGCTCATTGAACAACGCCAAAATCAAGATCGCCGGTACTGAATTTGACATCGTTCAAGTCTCGGTAGCGAGCTAAGCGGTGAGCTACACCCTGATCCAAGCCATTGTCACCCCGCCACCGTCTGACGCGGTGGTGCTCAGGGGTACCTATCAACAGGAGACCGAGTTTATTGTCGAAGTCTCCAGCACTGAAGGTGAGCGCAAGAATTGGATCAGGGCTGGGTATATCGCCCGCATGTTTGACGTGCCCGGCATAGGCACCACTGAGGGGGAAGTTTACCGGCTGGATATCGAAGCCAAAAAGGTGACCTTTCCCCCCAGCTCTGACCCCTTCCGCTTGGAGTTCAGGCCGGTCTACTGGCTCTGTGACTACCAGCTCAGGTTCTGGGTACGCGACCCGGCGATCATCATTGCTACCCCGCTGACGGTCGATGGTGACGTGTTTACCTTCTCGGGCATCGTCTACAACTTCAACTGATGGCAGAATTTCTCGAAACCCTTGTAATTACTGACCTGGCTGACACCGACGTTATCCCGTGCGTCGATGTCAGCGACCAACAGCGGCTGAAGCAACTGCCCTTCAGTACGCTGAAGCGGGCCATTGGTGGTCAGGAAACTGACAACACCAACAGTGACAGCCCACCAGATCCAAAGACAGCGACCCAGTGGCGTCAGCCGGACCCCAACGGCGGGCCACAGATTGAATGGGTGTGGCATCCCACCCTAGAGCGTTGGGTCAGTCGGGAGGTCTACCGCTCTCCCATCTTTGGCACCAATGCCGACAACCGCACCTATCGGGGCGCTATCAACGTCCCCAGCGCTGAGATTTGCGTTGATTCTATTCACAGTCGTTGCCGTTTTGAGTCTCGTTTTAACGGTGACAAAACCTCAATTATCAGCATCTACTTTGTCGATGCCAACCGTCAGAAATATCTCTATGCAACGGTCAGCTTTACCACTGCCGATGTTCCCGACCGATACGGTGAAGAATTTTCATCTGTGGTCCAAATTGTTCAATCTGCCGATGCCGTCTATTTCGAGCTGAAGCCCACCAGTAAAAGCGGGGCTCCAGACTTTGAGGAAGTCTCAATAAACATCAATTTTAGAGCGGTCTATGTCCCTAGTTCTTCATGACAACACACCGAGAGAGCCGGTAAAAGATGTCAACATGCATGCCTTTGTTGTCAGCTTTAGCCGTGACCCTAAATACATTGCGATTCGAATTGCAACACAGAATCAGATAGCGGCCAATCGGCTAGAAACGTTTCTGATAGCAGAGCAGGAAGAATGGGAAACTATCGTTGCCCTATGGAATGCCATGATTTCAGCCGTTCCCAACTTTGAACCGTCAACAGAAGACATTCAAAGATGGAATGGATTAATGAATCAGAACAATATTCCATTAGTCTTTAATCCAGATGAAAGCCTTTCCTATAAAAACCAGGAAACCTATTCTGAAAGCGGTTTTAAGCGATAAAATAAAGCAATATTGATAAAAGTTTTGGGGGCTTTCTTGCCCCTTTCGAAATAGAATAAACAGCTTTTAATTCGGCTTTTACCTTGTGAAAACTGACCGGATTAACTCATGACCCAGCACGCCCACGTTCTAACCCAAACTGAGCCCACCCTAAACATTCAAAATGATTGGGAAGGATGGCGAACCGCTATGCTTCAGTCACCTGTTTTTATGGGCATGGTGGCAAAGATGCACGATACGTTCATGACTCAGTTCAATACCGCTATTGACTTTGCCAAGGCCGGTCATTTAAGGCCGATAACAGTTATCTATAAAGACATCATCGGGGCCTACCAGCAACAGGAACAAAAGAAGTTAAAGCAGTTATCGGAGCGGTTTTGTCTACCTTCTCAGGTGGTCGAACTACACAGTCAGAATGGACACAGCAATAACGGTTATCGTTAGCGTCATTGGCGTTGTTATCGGTTTCCTCAGTCACCTTAACGAGGTATCAAAGCAGCGTAAGCAGGCCAGGGCAGAGGAAAGAGAGCGCTATGACGTAGAGATGAGGAAGTATGCCGATTCGGCGGTGAAGCAATACGCCGCAGAGCGCGACTTTAATCACATCAGAAATGAGCTGGCCCAGCTGCGGGAGAATATGGGCGTGCTCTTACAGGAAAACGAAACCCTGTCAGACCGGGTGGACGGCCTAAAGAGTGAGCTACAGCACATCAAAGGCGGAACAACTTAGAACAATGGGTCTGATTAGCGCGGAGTGGAGAGAGCTGTATAAGGGCATCCAATTCGCGGTGAAGGTCAGGAAGATTGACCAGGGTGACGACACAGAGAACGGTGACCGGTATGCCTTTGTGTTGGTGGTCGGGGGCTCCTATGCCTTGGCGGCGACCGATCCGCCTTATTTGCATGGGTATTTCACGACCCCAGAGCTAGCGCAATCCATGGGGGTGGCAGAAGCCAAGCGGAACATAGATTTAATCAAAGGTTGAGATGTACTTACAGGCCAAAGCTGACACGATTTTTAAGACTAGCCCCAAACAATCGGCCACACTGCCCGAGGGTGAAAAGCTGCGAATTGAGAAGGGCGAAGTGTTCGACATCCTTGAGCACCAAGCCCACCATCTGCACGTCAAATTCACGCTGATAAGGGCACCGAGGAAGGCAGAGGAACGGTTGACGTGGTATGCCTACAAGCCCGATATCAATGTATTTGGGGCTCCGGGCGTACCCGTGCTGGCAGCGAACAGATCAACCTCACCTGTTGTGGTAACGACCATGTCACCGTCA
>JBCBOC010000302.1:0-5421 GCA_039821475.1 Cyanobacteria bacterium J06632_22
CAAATCGGACGACCGTGGGGACACGTTCGTGGGTTTTGAGTGCGCTGCCAGTCATCCAGTAGGGTTTGCATTTCTGCAGGCTGGAGTACTGTGCCATTGCGAATCGCCGTACGACAGGCCGTAGCCACTAAAGCCGTATCGAGTTCTCCCCCGAGGCTAAGTTCTAGCAGCGCATCAGGACAGTCATCGCGGTCGACCAATGGGGCTGGTACCGTACGAACGGCCCAAAGCTGTTCGCCAAAGGGAGCAATATCTAAACCAATTCGCTCTAGCTGTTTGACTTGGGATAATCTCAGCCGTTCGAGGATGATGGGCGTTGCGATCGGTACGATCTGCCAGTGAAGCTTGAGCCGCTCGTACAAAACCCGCTCATGGGCGATGTGCTGCTCAATCAAGCAAATGCCACCGCTATGTTCCGCCACAATATAAGTATTACTGACCTGGGCAACGGCCGTTAGCTGGCTGGGTAGATCGCTGGTATGGGCTTTAGCGCCGTAGGTCCCCGACTGTTCTGCGGCTTTAACCAGCTGTTGGGTACGGCGGTCATGGGCGGTGCTCGCCACGCTGTCAGGCTCAAACTGTAGAGCGGACTGGACAGCGGTAATAATGCGATCGCACCATTGTTCGGTGCCATCAATATAAATTTCGGATTTGGCTGGCGTTCGATTCCAGTCGACCTGGCTCGGCGAAACCTGAAGATGCAAAAAGCAGACTGGGTAGCGATCGCGCGGCAGCGTCCGCCGAAAGGCCTGAATCAGCGACTGTGTCAGTGCTGGGGCTTGCACCATCCGACCATTGACCGCCACCCGCACCCAGTCCGGTCGTCTACGGTGACAGCGGTCTGGCAGTCCCAAGACCAGCTTGAGGCCGGCCGAAGAAAAGACTTGCGCCACCTCTCGCAGGTCGCTCTCGGTCACACTGCGTAAAAGCTGTGGCATGAGAGTACGGGCCGACGCCCCGGGCCACAGCGAAAACCAAGTCTGGCCGTCTTGATCAACCTGCCAGGTGACCGTGGGATGACAGAGGGCCAGCTGCTGTACGGCCTGCTGTACAGCACGGACCTGCGGGGTTAGCGCCGCCTGGCGACTGGGCCAATGGACAAACAGGTGATCAGCAGTGACCACAGTGCCCGGTGCGATCGCAGTTTCGACCACGGCCTGACAGTGTCCATCGCGACCATAGGTTGCCTGCCAGCCATGGGCCTCATCACCTAGACGACTGGCAATGGTCAGGTCAGCCAGTTGGGCTAGGCTGTGGAGGGCCTCTCCACGAAACCCAAGGGTGGCCACCTGGTCAAGGTCAGAGCGGCTGCGAATTTTGCTGGTGCTGTGGGCCGTAGCCGCCTGCACCAGATTGTCGCGATCCATGCCGGTGCCGTTGTCGGCGACCCGTAACCGCCACTGTTGCGGCCACAGACTGATATGAATACGCGTGGCGTTGGCATCCAGCGCGTTTTCTGCCAGCTCCCGCACTGCCGCCGCTAGGGCATCAATCACCTCACCTGCGGCGATGCGATTGACAATCTCCGCAGCTAGCGGCTGGATATCTAACGATGCGGTGGGGTCAGAGACGGATATCGGCTGGGGGGCGGTGCGATCGCAATCGGTGGCGAGGGAATCATTGTCAGGATCGTAGTCAGAACTGTCCCCAAAGAGACGGGGATTGTCATGATCACGCCCACTGCTGTCGCTATCGCCGACTATTTCCCTACTGCTCGCCATCCCCCTATCGCCCAATACCATATTCTAGAAATTCTTCAAAAGACACTAAATATAAATCAGGGATTCGCAACATAAATTGAAACTTATGAGTAGGTTAGCTAGATTCTAGATAGATATCTCTCAATATTCGCAACCATGAACACTGTCTTTGGCTTTTTTCCGAAACCGGACCCCATCAAGTCCCCTTCTCAAGTGTATGACCTCAAAACTCGTCTGGACTGGGGAGAGCCTGGACTCACCATTATTGATGTTAGAGACCGCGCCGACTTCAACGAGTCTCGAATTACCGGCGCCATCTCGCTACCATTACCCGAGCTGATCCAGCGGGTTCGCCAAGTGTTAGAGCCCAACCGCGATATCTATGTCTATGGTGCAACGGATGCCGAAGCCACCACGGCGGCCCAGGCCCTGCGGTCGGCAGGCTACACTCGCGTTGCTAACCTGCGTGGTGGCGTGGCCGCCTGGAAAGCCGTTGGCTTCCCGGTAGAGCGAGGAATGGTAGCTTAGTAAAGCCGTTTGCCCTAAGCCGCAGTGGTGGGGTTGCTTGAGCGGCAGCTGCGACCCAATCGATGGACGGAAACTGCCCCATGCGCCGAGCGCTGATGACCGTCTGCTGCCTTTTGACGATATCAATAGCCGGACTACTGGTCTGGGAATGGCCGGCTCCGGTTCAAGCGGCGTCAAAGCCGGTCTTGACCCTGTCACAACTTCGACAGCGCCTGGATCAGCCCGTCAAGCGAGACGGCCAGCAGGTAATTGACCTCCGCCACTTTCAAATTGATCTCCAGGATGACGCTTTTCGTCAGACGTTTTATGGTCTCACCCAGACTGCGCTAAAAACTGGCACGGTACCGCTGGGTATAGATCTGAGTGAAGCCTGTATTGAAGGAAATCTGGACCTGAGCCAGCTGGGCCTGCGAACCCCGCTGCTGGGCGACGGGTTAATCGGCCTACTCCCCGATGCGGCAAAGCAGCAGTTTGCCCTGGATCGCCATCGTGTAGATGCCAACCGAACCACGGTGAATGTGGTCCGTGGACGGCTATCGTTGGCCGGAACAACGATCCAGGGCGACCTACGGGCTAGCAACACGTATTTTTTAAGCCCGCTGGAAATACAAAACGCCGTTGTCACTGGGGACCTTAGGGCAGCCTATGCCCGCTTTGTCCAGGACGTTAACGCAACCGCTGGGCAGTTCCACCAGGCCACTGATTTCAGTCAAGCGATCTTCTTTAGGTCGGCCATTTTCGAACAGGCTCAGTTTTGGGAAACGGCAACCTTTTCCCGATCAGAATTCCGAGATGATGGTCGCTTTTCGCAGGCCAGCTTTCAGGCCCCTAGCACCTTCGAGCAGACCTACTGGCAAGGAACCGCCAACTTTGACCGGGGACAATTTCAACAAACCCTTTCCTTTAACAAAGCCCAATTTGCCAGCGCCCTCACCCTAGCTGAGGCCCTACTGCGCCAGCCCATTTCCTTTCGGCAGGCGCAGTTTGGGCAGGCGATTAACTTACGAGGAGCCGCCCTCCTCCAACAGGCGGACTTTGGCGATGCTCGATTTGCCAGCGATGCAATCATCAATGTCCCCGATTTAGACTTCGACCCCGCCACCGCCCGACTATTGGGAACCCCCGATCAGCTCGGTCAGCAGCTGTCTGTCCCAGCACTAACGGGCAATGAGGCCGTGCTCAAAAGTCTGATTCGTAATTTTCGGCAGCTTGAGCAAATTGCCGACGCCAACCAGGTGGAATACACCCTGCAACGACTACGACTACGTCGCCTGGCTCAGCAGCTCCGGGCAATTGACTTGAACCACGCCTCCTTTTTGCAGTTGGGTCGCTTGGGACTGACCGCACAGCAAGCTCAAGCCGTTCTGGATTACCGCAACAATGCCGTGTTTGTCCGTCCAGCGGATGTGCTCAAGTTGCCCGAAATTGGCGCAGCAGACTATTGGCAAATTAGCGATCGCATCGTCACGGATACGGCACCCACCTGGGGGCAAAAATTGGCGATATTTTTCCGCTGGCTAGGACTTGGGCTGCTAATGGTTTTAAGTCGTTATGGCACCAACTTCACGCTGGTCTTGGGTGTGGGCTGGGTGATCATCGCGCCCTTTGCATTGACCTATTGGTGGCTGGATCGCGATCGCAGTGCCGCACTGTCTACCGCAGTATTTTTCCCACCGCTGCTGACCTATCTGGGGCTGATCACCACAGGTCTTGTCTTGATTTATCACAGTAGCCCTACCCCTGGGGCCACCCTGATGGGGCTAACCCTGTTAGTGGTACCGCCTTTAACCCTATCGGCCTATCGACTCAAATCCCCGCCCCCCAACGCACCCAGCTACTTTACCCAGGACGGTAGCGCCCGTCAGCTGCGGTTATTGATTGCTCGACTGCCGGTCATGCCTGAGTATTACTTCTTTCGCAATCGCTATACCCATCTGGTGCGATCTCGACGCTGGAACTGGCTCAACTACTTTGATTTCAGCGTTAACAACAGCCTGCGATTTGGGTTTAATGACACCAGATTGCGAGACCTCTCGGTTCCCGGCGCCCTGAGCTGGCTGGTGTGGTACCAATGGACCCTGGGTGTGCTATACATTGCCCTACTGCTGTGGACCTTGTCGCGCACGATTCCTGGCCTTAATCTACTGCTTTATTTCTAAGCGTCCCTGTTGCCAATTCCCTAAGCTATGCGCTCCATTCCACCGACCATTATCCCCAGCACATCACGCCATACGTTGTTGTCCGATAACCCAGTCTCCCCTTTAAATATGCCCCCTGAAGATCGGGATGATTCCCCTGATCGTGCCACCCAGAAAGCCACCCTGCGCCGCTCCCTGCTCAAGGCCAGACAGTCTATTCCGCCACAGCTTTGGCAGCAAAAGAGTCAGCGCATTTGCCAGCACCTGGCGAACTGGCCTCAGTTCCGACAAGCCAAGACGATTTTGGCCTACTGCAGCTTCCGCAACGAGCCCGACCTCAGTCCATTGCTACGCCAGCAGCGCTCCTGGGGACTCCCCCGCTGCGAAGGCAAATCGCTTACCTGGCACCGCTGGTATCCGACCTGCGAGTGGCCCCTCAGTGCCGGAGCCTATGGCATTACAGAGCCTGCCCCCCAATCCCCGCTGGTCGATCCCAACAAGGTAGAGCTCATTCTAGTGCCCGCTGTTGCCTGCGATGTTAAGGGGTATCGCTTGGGCTACGGCGGCGGCTTTTACGACCGCATGCTGAGCAACCCCCGTTGGGCCAACAAACCCACCATCGGGGTTGTATTTGAATGTGCCCGACTACCCAAAGTACCTCGGGACGAATGGGACCAACCGTTGCACGGCATCTGTACAGAAAGTGGCCTTTTTCTAGCGGGCTAGTACCGCGTCAAGACTAAAAATTTGGAGAATTTGGATTGGCGAACATAGCAGTTGAAGGGTGATTAGCCCCATTCGACTGCGTCGAGGGGCTCCAGAGTAAAGGTTTTCATCGCCAGGCCCTACCCCTAGCAACTCGACAAACGCAATAGTGCGTAGCGAATAGCGCTAGCGCTATTCGCTACGCACTATTCGCCAAAGTCTTCACACTATTCGCTGTCTCGCGGCCCCCATCTCCCCTAACCCTACATGGCGAGCAAGTCATCTAACGCGTCGATGGCCTCGCAACCTGGCGCAGAGATTTTAGTTGTGGCCTGGGTGCGGGGAACAGG
>JBCBOC010000502.1:0-3764 GCA_039821475.1 Cyanobacteria bacterium J06632_22
CTTCGAAGAAGAGTTCGGCATCACCCTGACCGCAGCACTGGTGAGCTAGGCCGTCCGCATCTTGAGCGTCGCCGTCGCCGTCTGGCTTTCCCCTTACTCGTAGCGCTCGTTGTGGGGCAAAATGGCGCCGTCCATAATGGCGTACTCCGTATGGGCCTGGGCTAGATCCGCCTGGTAAAGGTTGGCCCCGGTTAGGTTCGCTGCCCTTAGATCCGTATTGAGCAGATAGGCCGACACCAGCCGTGCCGCCTGCAGATCGGCCTGGTGAAGAATAGTATTTTCCAGATTGGCGCGCTGAAGGTTGGCCTGGGACAAGTCGGTCCGGTCCAACAGTGCATAGTCCAAATCCGCCTCAGTTAGGTCGGCTCGGCAAAAAATAGCGCTAGTGGCCACTGCATCGGACAGCGTCACCCGTCGCAGATCCGCTCGATAAAAATTAGCGTCCACGAGATTGGCCCCGGTCAGGTTTGCCCGAAATAAATTGGCCCCAAACAGGTTAGCACCGGTTAAGTCGGCCCCACTTAAATCCCACTCGCTGAGGTCAGCCTGCCGCAGATTGCAGCCCGAGCAGCTGCCGGTCTCCCGCAGCTGTTCCAAATGATCGGGGTTATAGCCCCAGGCCGGAAAAGCAGTCATCACCGCCCCTAAGGAGAGCACCGAGACCGCTGCCATGCGCCAATTACCCATGATGTTGTGTCAAAAAACCTCAGCCTAAAAATGCCCACCCTCCACCCCAGCTCACCATTTTTCCCCATCCTCACCCCCTCACTCACTCACCCCCTCCCCCCCTCACTCACTCACCCCCTCACTCACTCACCCCTTTCTCAGACGGCTATCCCCACCTCCCCCCACTGGTATCTCGACCCAAAACTTTCTATAACTAAAGAAGACATTCGTGGAACGGGCCCATGAGCAAGCCAAGCGATGAGCTGTACGCAGCAGAAGACGCACAGCGCATTTTGCAGATTGCGATCGCAAAAGATACCGAATCGGGCGAACTCACCCGTGTCCAACTCATGGAAATTGCAGGGGAGCTGGGTATTGCGGCTGAAACCCTGTATGCTGCCGAACGCGAATGGTGGGGTCTCAAAAGCGAACTATCTGAACAGCAGGACTTCCAAGCTTACCGTCAGCAAAGGTTCAGAAACCATCTGGCACGCTACAGCATCGTCAACGGGTTTCTAGTGCTCATTGACCTGCTGCTGGGCGGTGGCCTGGGTTTCTCCCTCTACATTTTGCTCTTCTGGGGCATGGGGCTCTCGCTCCACGCCTGGAAAACCTATCAACAGGACGGTTACCGCTACCAGAAAGAATTTGAGAAGTGGAAGCGTCAACGACTGATGCAGCGATCCGTTGGCAAGCTCGTTAGCCGCGTCAACCGCATGCTGAGCCCCCAATAGTCCTATTTCCCGTCGTTCTCCTTAAAGGCCAGTACCTGTCTATAGCGAGCCCGCACTGCAGCCATCAGCACACCATAAATTTCGTCGTTAGATCGCACTGTTAATATTAACGACATCTGACAAAACTCTGAACGATTCAGCACATTGGCGGTTTCGCAAATTGGACGAAGAGTGGCATCTTGGCACAAGACAACCGGTCGGTTGTGTTTCCCTGAGCTAAACTAAACGGGCAGGACGGTCATCCATCGTATCGTCTTGCCCGTTTGCTTTTAGGCACCATGACCACCGCTGATCTTCCGCCCTCCGCGTCATCCTCACCGGCCGATACGCCTGAGTCTCCAGCGATTCAACCCACTCAGTCTTCGTCTTCCCAGGTTAGCGCCGGTCAAGATCAGCCCAACCCACATTCGCAGCCCCAACAAACCCAGGAACGGCAAATCCAAGAGCGGCAAATCCAAGAGCGGCAAATCCAGGTCTGCCAAAATCGCACTTGCCTCAGAAGTCAGTCCGACAAAGTATTAGCATCACTTCAGGCAGAAGCACCCGCCAACGTCATCGTTCTAGGGAGTGGCTGTCTAGGACAGTGTGGCGCAGGTCCCATCGTTCGCGTTGATCCGGACAATATTTGGTACTGCCGTGTGGCCACCAAAACCGATGTTCTAGAGATCGTGGCGCAACACCTCAACCAAGATCAGCCTGTGCGTCGTCTGCTACATCCCCGCATTCACGCCTACTATCCCCCTGCATCACCGTCCTAGATGACTCGGCACTGACCCGGCACTGACCCGGCACTGACTCGGCACCGCGTTCCCCATCCAGCCTAATATCTCGCGCTAAAATATCCTGCTACGGTCAGGACACAGTCGAAAGAAGAAACTATACCGTCAGGTCCTTAGGTTTGCATCCATGTTCGTTTACCGATCCTATTTATCGGTCGTAACGCGTTCGTCTGGCTATGCGATCGCAATTCTGCTACCCCAAAAAGACAATACCTATGCCGTGCTGGGCAGCAGCCAGCTTGACGGCCCCTACGATCCACTACACCTGTTGGGTTACATCGTGGGGCTGTGGGATGCTGCCGTCAACCAACCCCGCCTGCGTCAGGGACTTGCACCCATCGGCCCCCATTGCCTGCTCTGCAACCCAACCAGCGACCTGGACGTGATTAACCAAATGCTCAAGCAAACCGGTGGGGTTGCGGCTACCGACTCGCAGTCCTATGCCTGTACAGCAGCGCAAACCGGACAGGCTCTACTAGATCTACGCAACCAACTTGCAACCCAACAGATTTTAGCAACGGCGCCCCTAACCGCTCAACTGCACCGAGCGTTGAATGAGTTCAAGGGTGATTTAACCCAAGGCTTCGCGTTTGAGCAGGTGCCCCTTGCCCTGGCTGCCATTGCACAAGTCAGAGCCTATGAGCAGGCTGTCCCTCTAGTTCAGCAGCCCCCCAGCCCAACTGACAGCTTGCCAGTGGCTCCCCCTAGTTCCCCCCAGCCCTCCCGGCCCACCGAAGGATGGCTGAAGCAACTGATCGGACGTTTTTTCTGAGGCTTTTTCTCAGGCTAAACAGCCATTAGAGCCGAAATCGCCTCAGGCTCAGCAATGCAAATGGTCCAATATTGCTGAGCCGACAGCAACACAGATTCATCATTTCGCTCTGCCAGCTGCGCGACAATCTGGATGACGGCCGCCGCTGAAGGCTCTTTTCTAAAGATGCTGTAATACCGCTGCTGAAACTCGATGCCAGGAATACTCTTATCTAAATCTGGCACACTGAGGCTGCGCATCTGAAACTGTTCGTCTGCCACTAAAATGCGAGAAAACGTGGGTTCAGGCTGATAATCCATTAGCTTAGAAAAGCTATGGGGAAAAGCATCTGGCTCCTCGACCCACAGGCTGTAGCCCTTAGCAATTTTGACAATAACCACGCAGTTATCCCTGTAGCAAAGCTTTGTAACCAGCGCTAGCGCCTGCTCAGCCTGCGACACGGTCCGAAAGAAACTGTAGTATCGCTCACCTAAACGGATTGCCGGCAAGGGTTTAGGTTCATCTGGTAAAACAATTCGACAGGTAACATACTGTTCACGCGAGAGCAGTGCGGTAAAAGGGGCAAGGGTGCGGAGGTCGGCTGACATGATTCAAGGGGGAACGGTCGTGGCGTTGATATATAGTGCTCGCCACTTTGCTTAGGACAATCCTGGCGCTCAAGTGCCCAGTATTGGAGCCAAGTGGCCCGCCGTCGCCACAAAGGCCCTTGATTGGGGTTTGTGGCGACGGCGGGCCATTTGGCTCCAATACTGGGCACTTGAGCGCCAGGATTGTCCTAAGCAAAGTGGCGAGCACTATATATCAACGCCACGA
>JBCBOC010000180.1:0-6930 GCA_039821475.1 Cyanobacteria bacterium J06632_22
GATAGGGATGGCCATTAACCAACTGCATCAACCTCTGTTCTTCAATAGCGTTCAGGGGGTGACCGTGAATTTCGTTGAGGGTGTGCACTTGGGCTGGGCTAAAGTCCTCCAGCATCAGGTTCTCACCGACGTTAAAAGGAGACTGATTAAAGTCATCAATAAACTGATAAGGCTCAGTGGACGTGACAAAGGCTAAGTCTAATTTCTTCCAGATTTTGCGGACTGCACGATCGTTATGCCAACTGCGCAACATGCTAAAAAAGTCATTACGAAAGGGCGTATCAAAGATGCGCTCCACTTCGTCCATGGCCAGCACCAGGGGCTGATTGAGAGATTTTAAGACATGCCGACTCACATAGCGACTGCATCGCTGGGAGTTACCTAAAGACTTTTTCCAATACTCTTCGACCTTATCTTCCAGCTCTAGCTCGTCCGTTAGCCAAAAACAAAACTGCTGATAAAACTCGTCCGCGTCTTGCAGGGCAGCCCGATCAAACAGTTGAAAGTCTAAAAAGGCCACCTGCTTGCCCGCCTCAGCGGCGGCGGTCATGGTGCGGTTCAGCAACGAGCTTTTGCCCATTTGCCGGGGGCCTTTGATGGTGATGGTGACGCCCTGCCGCTGAATGGTGCTGAGGGCCACGGCATCGCAGTCTCGCTCAATGTAAAAGGCCGACTCGGTGTCCATCGTGCCTTCGGGCAGCTCTAGGGAGGCGGAGGGGGCAGTTTTCACCGGCTGGGCCGCGGGCTGGGGCGGCGGCAACGGGGCTGGTTCTGGCTCGATCACCACCTCGGCTTTGCGTGTCGGCCCACTGACGGAAAGAGTGCCGCCTGCAATCGCCTGCTGCAGCTCGGCAATCAGCCCTGGGGTGTCGGCATCACTGTCCCACAGCGCCCAGTTAATCGGGTCCAAGTACACGCTCAGCGGGTACTGAAACGGCGCACGGTAGCCCACCCGCACCGGCAAAATGCGGGGCACGCCGCCGTTTTCTTCGGCTAGCTTATGGGCCAGGGCAATCTCCTGCTGCACCATTTCACTGGCCACCGCCTGGGCCGACAACAGCACGATTAGAGCATCCGCCTGGCGAATCTCAGTTTCAATTTGCTCCGCCCAGCGGGTGCCCACCAGTAGGCGCTGGTCGATAAAGGCGGTGCTGTCCTGGCTTAACGCCTCGTACAGCTTTAGGGCCAGGGGTTCGTCGAGGGCGGTGTCGCGTTTGTAGCTGATGAAGATGCGGCGGGTTTGGGTGGGGGAAAGGGATTGAGTGGGGGAAGGGTGAAAGGGTAAGGGGGAAGGAGGTTGATTGGGGGAAGGGTGAAAGGGAAAAGGGGAAGGGGTTGTGGTCTGAGAATGATCTGGGGCCATAGAACCATCGAAGGCCGTACCTTTCCCTTTTTCCCCTTTCCCCTTCCCCGTCGCGCCTTTTCCCCCTATCTCCCCATTCACCCGTAATACCGGGGTTTGTTCTTCGGGTATCCCGTCTTCTTCGATGGATAGCAGGCCAAACTCAAACGCCTCGGCGTAGCTGCGCCCGTAGCCGAGGCCGTCGTAAAAGCCTTCGGCAAAGCGGACGGCGGCGCGGTCGCCGATGTCTTGGTTCATGCCGATGACGTGGCCGACGTGCTGGCTGATGGCGTCGATTTGGGCGGCGGAATAGCAGGCGTTGAGCAGCACGCAGTCCACATCGCGACAGAGGCGAAACAGGCGGGCCAGGGTGGCGGTGCTGATGAGTTTGGCGACGCCGTTTTTGTCTTCGAACAGCAGGCCGCGCTCCCCTATGCCATGTCCAGAAAAATGAACGATTTGGGGTTTGTGGTGCAGCAGGTGACGGTGCAGGTCGCCCGTGCGGACCGCCAGTTCAGAGGTCACCTCAAATTCAGCGCCGCCGTCCGCCAGCTTCAGCGCTTCTTTGATTTGGCGAATTTCTTCATCTAGGCGGAGCTGGGCCGTATCCTTGGGGTTTACTGCCAGAATTAGGATTTTTCGGGTTGCCATGGGCGCGCACGGGGGCAATATTCTATGAGCATACGAAATTCATCCTATGAAATCTAGCCCTATTGATTGGGCGACGCTAAAACCATAAAGACTGACGAGGCTCCGATTCGCCTGTTGCAGTGGTCCACAGATTCAGAGTAGTATTTTTGCTCTATGCTGCTTTATTGTGATGTCGCGATGGGGCCATGACACCAGAGAAGCCCGCCCATGCCAGAGTCACTCTCCAGTCAGCAAGCCAGAAAGCTGATTTTGCACTCGCAGCGGCTGCCCCCGAGGCAACAGGCAGGCAGTGCCGCTGCGGTTACACGATCGGCGATTGAGCACCTGGGCTACATTCAGATCGATACGATCTCGGTTGTTCAGCGGGCCCATCACCATACCCTGTGGAATCGCAATCCGCGGTATGAGGCATCCCAGCTTGAACAGCTGCTGGCTGACAAACAGGTTTTCGAGTACTGGTCCCATGCAGCAGCTTATCTACCCTTTCGAGACTATCGCTTTAGCCTGCCTCGTAAACATGCGATCGCAACCGGCAAACAACACCACTGGTATGCCCGTGATGACCAAATGATCAAGCGGGTGCTCCAACGCATTACCCACGAAGGCCCGCTCATGGCTAAGGACTTTGAACATACTGGCCAGAAACTCGGTGAATGGAAAAGTAAGCCTGCTAAACGTGCGCTGGAATATCTATTCATGCAGGGAGACCTGATGGTGCCGTACCGGGTCAACTTTCACAAGGTGTATGACCTGACCGAACGGGTATTGCCCGCAGGCACCGACACCACCTTGCCAGATGAAGAGGAATACGCCCGGTTTTTAATTACGCAATATTTACGGGCCCATGGGTTAGGGCAGGCCACAGAAATCACGTATTTGCGGAACGGCACCAAGAGCACTGTGACAGCAGCCCTGGCCGAGATGATGGCAACAGGAGAAGTGTTACAGGTCCAAGTTGGCGACCAACGCTACTACGCGTTGCCAGCTTCCTTAGAACTGCTCAATAAACCGCTGGCCCGTCGCAAACTAAAAATACTCTCGCCCTTCGACAATCTGGTGATTCAGCGGAAGCGAATGCAGACGCTGTTTGGGTTTGACTACCTAATTGAATGCTACGTCCCGGCCGCCAAGCGCCAGTATGGCTATTTCTCTTTACCACTTTTGTGGGATGGCAAACTGGTTGCTCGCATGGACTGCAAAGCCGATCGAAAGACAGCCTTGCTGCATATTCACCATCTTGCCCTAGAACCCCAAGTCTCGAAAACCGATGCGCTATTTTCTGCCCTAGGCGAGGAACTAGAGGCCTTTCTGAACTTTAATCACTGCACCCAAATCCAGCTCCATAGAACCTCTCCGGCAAAAGTTAAACCCGAGCTGCAGCGCCAAATCAAACATTTGACAACATAAATAAAGTCTTTTCCCCTTTCCCTTTCTCCCTTTTCCCTTTCTCCCTTTTCCCTTTCTCCCTTTTCCCTTTCTCCCTTTTCCCTCCTCCCTCCTCCCTTTCCCCTTAACCCACCCCCCTCTCCTTCGGCGACGTATATTTCGGATCATGGTGATAGGGCAGCGGCGACCCTGTTTCTAGGGCGTCCAAAATCGTTGAAAACGACACCCTGGGGCGAAAGCCGAGTTCTCTTTCTATTTTGGAGGCATCGTAAACGCGGTCGATATAGCTGGGCAGAACCCAGCCCTTAGCGGCATATAGCACCTTTGCCGCTGGAAAATAGCGGGCAATAACGCTCGGGGCATCGACCACCAAGGCCTCAGCATCGTCGGGATTAAACGGTGTCGGTGCAGAAAGAATATAGGTTCTACAGCCCTTGCCCGATATGCCTTCCAAGGCAGCCCTGTGTGAGGCTGCCGCGTCCGCTACCGTTAGTCTGCGGTTTAGAAACTCGTTGGCTTTGAGGTTGGGGCCGCTAGGCGACGTTAACGTATCGTCCTCTTCAGGAAAAAATCGCCCGGTTCGCAGAATGGCAATGTCTAGCCCGTGATTTGCAGCGAACAGGTGACAGGTATTTTCAGCAGCAAACTTGGTAACACCATAAATGTTACGAGGCTGGATAGGGCCAAAGTCTTCGTCAAGCCAAAAGGCTTTGGTGGCACCACCTTGACTCCCCGCACGAACCTCGGCAGAGATCATGAGCGATGTGGTTGAGGTGAACACAAATCGGTCGTGCCCAGCCGCGATGGCGGCCTCCAACAGGTTTAACGTGCCCGTGATGTTGACATCCACAAAGGCCTGCTTCGGATAGCGAACAATATCGGGTTTGTGGAGGGCAGCACCATGAATGACGGCCTCGATGCCGTAGTCCGCAAAGACCTGGTCGATGAGCGGACGATGGGCCACACTGCCCACGACGGTGGTGTGCGTTCCCGCAGCCACGTCGAGACCGATAACGCGATAGCCTGCGGCGTTGAGCTGCGGGGCTAAAAAGCGCCCCAGCCAACCCGATGAACCGGTCAGCAGGATCGTTTTAGGCGGGCGGGCAGGCATTATTTTCATTCCCCCTGAAGAGCGGTCGAACGCCGTTTAGGGGGGCTTTGGGGGGCCGAGGCACTGGCCCACACCGAAACAGTTTCGTCTCGACTGCTGGTAATGAGCCGCTGACCATCGGCGGCAAAGGCAATATCCACCAGTCCCCAGCCATGTTCCAGCTTTGCAACGCAGCGCCCCGTAGCGCCATCCCATAGACTCAGGGTATTGCCCTCTGTCCCCACCGCCAGCAGCCGAGCATCGGGGCTGAGGGCCAGGGCCGTGACCGCGTCGGGGCTCGTGTAAATTGTTTCAGCGCTGATGGGGCTCGCCAATGACCACACCTGCACCGTGCCATCGCTACCGCCCGTGACAGCATGAAGCCCGGCAGGGTGCAGGGCTAAGGCTGTGACTTTGCCTGGGGGCACGGCGTTGGGATACACGGCAAGGGTCTCTAGCAGTTCGCCGTGGGGTAACTGCCACAGCCGCAGGGTACCGTCCCAGCTGACACTTGCCAATCTTTGGCCCGTGGCGGTGAGCCCTAAGGCACTGACTCGATCCTGGTGCTGAGTAAGGGTAGCTTTTTGCTGCCAAGACTTACTGTCCCATAGGCTGATGCAACCTTCGCCCCCAGCGACCACCAGTCGCTGGGGTGAAAGGACAACGTCAGCAGGAATCCAGCCGTGGCGGGGCAGTGTCCTTTGCAGGGTGCAGGTTTTGACATCCCAAATTTTGGTGGTGCCGTCGTAGCTGGTGCTGTAAAGGTAGCGGCTATTGGGGGCAAAGCATAGGCCGCTAACCTGGTCGCGGTGCCCCTCCCCCCAGGGCAGCAGTCCCCGTCGGGCTTTAAAGGTGTACAGATTGGAGCCGTCGCTGAGGCGGTGAAGTGCGATCGCACCGCGACCATCCCCCAGGGCCACTACCCCCTCCCGACTCACGGCTAACGCCTGAACAATGCCCTGGGTGGGAATCTGGTACAGCAAATCCCAGGGTTGTTCGGATTTTCTGGGCAGGGGCGTGGCTTTGACGGGGTTGGGCACCACAGCGAGCTTGAGCTTACTTTGAAGGTCTTGCAGGGCTTGGGCGGGCTTTTGCAGGGGCAGAACCGGCTGGTCCAGGGCCTGCAGCGCTGCAGCGGCATTGGGTAACCGGTCCCGATAGGCGCGCACCACCAGACGGTCTAGCACTGCGCCGAGTCTGGCCCCCACGGGGGTCGTCAAAAAGTTGCGCCAAACCCAGCGGTCCTCGCTGACTGAGTACAGGTCAAAGGGTGGTAGCCCCGTCAGGGCGTGGAGACAGGTCACCCCCAGGCTGTATAAATCGCTGGCAACGTTGGCCTGGCCCATGGCCTGCTCCGGGGCCACATATTCGGCACTGCCAATCACAGTGTTGCGTGTCCGCTGCATCTCTGTGGCTGCACCGAAGTCTACAAGCATCGGCAGTTGCCCCTCGGGCAGCAAAATGTTCTCTGGCTTAATGTCCCGATGAATCACCCGGAAGCTGTGGATATACTCCAACACCGGCAGCAAGTCCCGCAGGAGCTGCTCCACCTGAGGCGCGGGCAATGCCCCCTGCTGATCGAGGACCTGAGCCAGGTTAGGACCCGCCACGTACGCTTGGATAAGCAGGGGGCCGTAGCCCGCATCCTCGATAAATTCAATTAGAGCGGGTATTTGGGGATGACACGCCAACCGCTGGAGCTGCGCCGCCTCCTGCTGAAATCGCTGCAGTGCTGCCGGTGACGTTTCCCGTAACTGCTTGATCACCACCCGCTGTTGGTCGCGCGTCTCAGCCAGGACCGTCCGTCCAAAGCCGCCCTGCCCCAGCACGCGAATCCCTCGGTATTGATTGAGCAGCCAGAGATGGCCACCGCAACCCGCACACCCCTGTGCGTCGTCATCATTCACGGGCTGTGGACACAGAGGATTCAGGCAATAGGGCATATGTATCTACGTCGGAACTGCCTCACCCGGCCTTAACCTTACCCATTTACCCATTTCTTCTTTAAAGCTGTCGCAGCCGACAACGTCGTATTCAAACCCAAACTCGCCGGACTGTACAATTCGATCCGCCTCAACGCCCACCTCCGGCAGCATGATGTTGGCATTAATCGTTGGATTATCGGGCATAAAGTCGGGATGGTCCGACAGATGGGCCTGTTGGTGGTTGGTTTCCACCTCGTGATAGGTCATGCAGCGGTCAACATAGTGGCAGTTGATGCAAATACACATGGCAATCTCCCGGCTTGGACGTGTTACTCACCCCGTCGAACGGGGCTACCAACCCTGCGACGACGGGCCACCGGGCTCCAACCCCAGGCACTTGAGCGCCAGGATTGTCCTCAGCACAGTGGCGAGAGCGATATAACTCCTTTAACTTAGCGCAACTTTTTCGGGGTAAGGGTTTCTCTGTAACGATTACATACTGTAGGTCTACAGCATTATGAATGGGACGACGGGCC
>JBCBOC010000410.1:0-4506 GCA_039821475.1 Cyanobacteria bacterium J06632_22
ATGTCTTCTCGATCAAACGCGCTTCGAGTCTATGTCATTTCGCGGCTACTGCTGGCACCGCTAATGATTTGGACCATTACGACTGTGGTCTTTCTGCTCATGCGGGCCACACCGGGTGATCCGGTAGATGCCCTGCTAGGCGCTAGAGCACCGGAAGCCGCGAAGGCAGCCTTGCGGGAACAGTTGGGCCTCAACCTCCCCCTGATTCAGCAATACTTCAACTACCTGGGGGATCTGCTCCGGCTAGATCTGGGCACTTCCCTCGCAACCCAGGGGCAAACGGTCTGGGAGATTATTGGCAATCACTTCCCTGCCACTGTAGAGCTGACCCTCTGCGGCATTACCATTGCGGCACTAGTCGGCCTAACGGTTGGGTCGATTGCGGCATCGCGGCCTAACACGCCCTTGGATGCAGGCGGCAGACTATTTGGCATTGTCACCTACGCCACGCCAATGTACTGGTTTGGCATGATTTTGCAGCTTATTTTTGCTGTACAGCTGCGGTGGTTTCCCATCGGCACCCGCTTCCCACTAAATCAAACACCCCCTGAAGGGCCTACCGGACTCTACTTACTAGACAGTGTGCTGCACCTGAATCCCGCCCAGTTTGGCACTACGATTTATCACTTGGCTTTGCCAAGTCTGACCTTGGGCGTTCTCATCAGCGGCATCTTTGAGCGCATGGTACGCGTTAACCTGAAGCAGACGCTGCGGGCCGACTATGTTGAAGCGGCCCGTGCTAGAGGCATTCCAGAATTTCGCATCCTCACCGCCCACGCGCTGAAAAACGCCATGATTCCTGTCATCACGATTCTGGGCCTGACCTTTGCCTCGCTGTTGGGGGGTGCGGTACTCACCGAAGTCACCTTTTCCTGGCCAGGGCTGGCCAATCGCCTCTTCGAAGCCATCACCCAGCGCGACTATCCCGTGGTACAGGGGCTAATGGTGTTTTTTGGCGCCATCGTTGCCCTGACCAGCATTGCCATCGATATTCTCAATGCCTACGTAGATCCCAGAATTCGGTATTAGACCCGATGGCACGTCAAACATCAAAAGGAACCTGGCGAGTACAGCGTCACGGATCGCCGGTCAAAAGCCCGGCCCTAACAAGACCGTAATGCTGAATAATGCCCTGGGCAATCGCCTCAGGTGACTGATCAATACTCACTATCAGAGCATTTTCAGGCCGTTCAAGGGTATCGAGCTGAGACCGGAGCAAGTCCACAGACATGAAGTGATTGCTGCGGGCATTCAGTCGCGATCTCAACAGCGCCAGCGAACCTTCAAGGTAAACCCAAGCCAGTCCCTGGATATCCGTAGATAAGCGCTGACGATAGGCCGCCTTGAGCGCCGAGCAGGCCAGAATCGTAGGCTGCCGCCGCGCAGTCCAGTCCAGCATGGCCCGATGGAGTACGTCCAGCCAAGGCCTGCGATCGCTATCTGTGAGCGACACGCCCCGGCGCATCTTGGCCACATTGGCTGAAGAATGATAGTCATCGGCATCCACAAACTGCCATCCCAGTCGCGTTGCTAGCAGCTGACCGACAGTTGTCTTGCCCGACCCTGACACGCCCATCAGAACCAACACCTCAACCATACATTTTCTCCCCTGCGCCCGCCCTAAACGCCCCAGCACTTTTCGCTGGGGCAAGAGCGACCTAGCACAGCGAAAGCATCGTGACCGACACCATTCCCCAAACCTTAAGCGAATCCCAGAGGTTCGTGTGCCCTCGCAGCGGGGATGGTAATATTCTCAGTATTATTACGCACAAAGAAAAATACTCTGTTATGGCAATCGAAGTATGGCAATCGAAGGGTAGCTATGGCAATCGAAGAGTTGACACCCCCAGTTGACTGCTCCGAGGGGCTCCATAATAGAGGCTTTCAGCGCTATAGACTGACCCTAGCAACTCGACGAACGCAATAGACGAACACAATAGTTAGGTAAGACTGTGTTGACCTGTGGGTTTGACCTATGAAAAAAACCGGACGTCGCAGTAGGAATATTGAAGATCGTCGAGGTGACTATGGCGGCAACGGCTCCATTGCCCTAGGTGGCGGTGGGTTAGGGGTTGTCTTCTTAGCCTTTATTGTCTTTTTACTGGGGGGCGACCCCACTGTCGTACTCGATCAAGTTGCCACGGGTCCGGCCCAGGCCCCTTCACAGCAGCTCCCGCCCGCAGAGCAGGACGAGCTGGCCGACTTTGTCTCTGTGGTCTTGGCCGATACCGAAGACACCTGGAACCAAATCTTTCAGGCCGAAGGTGGCAACTACCGAGAGCCGAACCTAGTACTCTTTACTGGCGTTGTCCAATCGGCCTGTGGTCGGGCTCAGTCTGCTGTCGGCCCGTTTTACTGCCCTGCTGACGAGAAAGTCTATATCGACCTGAGCTTTTACGATGACCTCAAGCGCCGCCATGGCGCCCCCGGAGATTTTGCCCAGGCCTACGTGATTGCCCATGAAGTTGGCCACCACGTCCAACATTTACTAGGCATTTCAGACCAGGTCCGCCAGATTCAAGGTCGGGTCGGCCAGGCTGAGGCTAACCAGCTCTCCGTTCGGCTAGAGCTACAGGCCGACTGCTTTGCTGGCGTTTGGGCCCATCGTGCCGATGAAGCCCGCGACATCCTAGAACGCGGTGATATTGAAGAAGCACTGACGGCCGCCAGTGCCATTGGAGACGACCGTCTCCAACAGCAATCCCGGGGCTACGTCACGCCTGATTCCTTTACCCATGGCAGCTCTGCCCAACGGGTACGCTGGTTCCAGCAGGGTCTACAAACCGGTGACCCTGACCAGTGCAATACATTTGAAGCGCGACAACTATAAGTCGATTTCAGAGGCCATCATGTTTCACACAGTCGCCAGGAAATATCCCAGTCCATCTCATAGTTGGCAAAAGGGTACACACAAGAGCTGCATCCTGGCCTTAGCCTTGGCACCTTGAAGCCTAGCTTTGTTAGTCGGCCTACTGACATTGCATGACTGCTGTAGGCCCTTGTTCTCCTGAATCTGAGAAGGTGCTCCATTAAACCCAAGTACATTTCTCAACCGAACGTCACTCAAAGAAAAAGTTACTCAGTAAAAATACTCAGAAGCCTTGTTGCTGTTCATCTGCGAATTTGGTTTCTTACGTGAATCCTTAGACCATTCTGGGAAAGCTGAAAGCAGCTAGGGCTATTAGCCTGCAGTCTTTACCGTCTTTATACGTAAATATCGCTGAGCGTGTATAGATTGTAAAAAGTATGGCCATTATCTAGGGATTTCACATTTTTATTGAGTAGAGTTTAGTGTAATGAATGCTACTCGTCACTATGACTTACTACGCAAACAAGTCGTCGCGATTATTGGCTGTATCCATTGGGCTTTCATTGATTGGGTTGGGAGTTTTCGGCTCCTCTGCCCATGCCTTTAGATACAACCTAGACTTCAATGATGTCGACGCGAATACCTTCAACTCGAACGCCGCGAATGACTACAAAAATGGTCAATCTGCCATTGACGATTGGTCTGACTGGGGTGTGAACATCTCCGGCATCAACTACCGCCAGTATGGCGAAAAGGGGGGTACCGGTAACGCGGCTGACGTCGACGCGTCTCTGAGGTTGTATGACACCGAAGGTCGTGGTGGTCAGGATAGTGACCTAGAAACCGGCAGTGGCTACGGCACCACCGGCCAAGGCAACGCACTCATTATTCAGAAGCACGGCAATAGAAACAGCGCTAATCCTAACGATGATGCGAACGGTGGCGAAATCCATATGGATTTCGATACCAATATCGACTTTGAGGGCTTCACGCTAATCGACGTTGAGCTTGAGGAAAGTCACGACAAGAATGGCCGCAACGGCAGTAAAGGCGTTAACGTCTTTGGCTATGACGCGTCCGGGGCAGAAATCCTTAAGATTGACGTAGACTACCTGCTCGCAGAGTTCTATGGCCAAAACGGCTTTTCGAAAAACCTTGAAAAGAACCCCTCCAACGACCCCGACTACAAGCCCAGCTTTAGCTTCGAAGGGGTAACCATTACTCAAGTTGGCGATGAGCTGAGAAACAATTCGGTGTTCCAGTTCGACATCGATCCAAATCACGAGAATGCCCAAGGCCTTAACAAGGTAGTCTTCCAGTACCCTGACATCAGCGGTGCGGTTTCTGGTGTGCGCTGGAGTGAGTCTACTCCTGACGAACCCGAGCCCACTCGCGTACCTGAGCCGTCAGCCTTAGCGGGTCTGGTCATGGTGGGCGCCTACGGCGCACGCAAGTATCGCCAGCGGCGCGCTGACAAATTGGCTGCCGCCATGGGGCTAGGCAATGAAGTTGGGCCTAAGTTCTCCTAGACGGTGCTGCTATGCAGCCCCTAGCACCTGCAATCAGCGCCCCTAAACTCAGCGCCCTTAAAATCAGCGCCCTTAAAATCAACGATAGTTGACGAACTGCAGCGCCACTGGCCAATCCTCTTGCTTGATGAGCTGGATGGCCTGTTGCAGTTCGTCTTTTGATTTGGC
>JBCBOC010000022.1:0-14176 GCA_039821475.1 Cyanobacteria bacterium J06632_22
CCGACGAGGCTCATATCCAGCTCGATACCGATGAAGGCTACGACTGGTCTATCAAAGGCGCGCGTTTTGAGGTCTCGTCGAGTTCTCCAAGACGGGCCACAGTCTCCTTCTCTGGGCTCTACATTTATGATGTGGCCCAAGTGCGCATCTGGCCTTACGATAAGACCGATTCCGACTGGCACTTTCCTGACAAAGCTAAAGGGACTGATAAAACGCCAGCAGATCATTCGCTAGGGCTCGGTTGGTGTACTGCACCATGGCTCGGTCGTAACCTTTCTGAGCCAACTCATCACATAGGTGCGGCTGATTCATTAGCTTGCTCAAACAGTCAGCCAGGACCTCGGCTTGACCTTCGGGGAACACCATGCCGCTATCGCCAATAACGTGGGGAATCTCTCCGGAATCAGAACCAATTACGGCAACACGGCAAGCCATTGCTTCGATAATCACATGGCCAAACTGTTCTTTCCAGCCTGCGGCGGTGAGTGTTTTGAATTGATAAGTGGTTTCAGAGGGCAGTAAGAGTGTGTCCATTAGGTTGATATAACGGGGCACATCGTCGTGGGGAACGCTCTCAACCCAGCGAATGCGATTCGCAATTCCCTGCGCCTTCGCTATCGTTTGTAGCTCGTCTTTCATCGGACCACGGCCCAACAGCACCAATGTCCAGGGCAAATCTTGGAGTGTTGCCAGAGCATGAAAGACTGTCTTCAGGCCCTTCTCAAGCACAAAACGCCCCACAAAACCTACTACAAAATCGCCTGGATCAATCTGCAACTGCCGTTTCAGGGCAGGCTGTGGCACTGGTTTAAATAGGGCATCATCCACGCCCAGTTGAGGCATGACTCGCATGGGCCCTTGGTAACCGCGATCGCGAAGAATATCCGCACCATCCTGATTGCCCACGACAATGCCGTCAGTATTTTTTAGGTTATAGGTTTCCAGCAGTGAAATTGGAAATTTTAGCTCGTAGGGCAGGTTCCACCAGGTAAAAAACAGCAACTTAGCATTGAGCCCTAGCAATTTATTGAGGGTAATAAACTCGGCATAGCCAACCGACTTTGCTCCTTGCTCCACTTGGATAATATCCGGTCGAAAATCTTTTAAGAGCTTTACCAGATCCCAGCCAAAACTCAGTAGTCCCTGATTATTCTGGCTTAGGTTGCTCACTGGGACAACGCGAAAGTTCCCTTCTTTTCGACCTTGGGGTTCAATAATGCGATTTTGTACGCCGCCCGGATTCCACCGTTTGGGCACCACAATAGTGACTTCAATATCGGGACTAAGCTGAGCTAGGCAACGTAGTTTTTCACAGTTTAGATCAACAATATAGCTATGACTGGCGACAAGAATTTTCATCACATCTTACCTTCAACAAAGACCCTACCCTGCAACAACTTTGTCGGGTTGGCTAGCTATGGCAGACATATCTATCGGTGTACTAAAAACACGACCGTTTCTAGTGCTGATGAGTGTGCCACAAGCCCGGATAAAGCCCAAACTGTAGAAACTAAATCGGCTAGCAATTTTTACAGCGCCACCGCCCTTGTTGCAGGGGGGATTGCCTAAGACATGGCAATCAAAAAGCTTTGCTGACAATCGTGCCAACTGCCAGGGCGTCAGACTCTTGAGCGCCATCAAGAAGTGATTGTGATAAAACGTAAGCTGGTATTTCAGAGACCGAGTGGCAATATCGTGACACCCGCCCGTCTCTTCCCCCAGATGAACCAGGTTGGCTTCAGGGTCGTACCATATTTTCAAGCCCGTCTTGCGAAAGCGGAGACAAAAGTCAGACTCTTCGCGAACTGCACTGCCCTGAAATCGTTCATCAAACCGTAAGCCATGGGTAGCAAACACGTCCCGCCGGAAAGACATGTTACAGCCTCGCGCCGTGAGCACTTGCTGGGCTTTGACCGTATGTACTAAATCAATGTGATACCAAGCAATACCGGGGTCCATAGCCTCTGGTGGCAGGTCTTCAATACGCTTAGCCGAGCGAGATTCGGCCAATTTCATCCGGTCAAATACCCGACCTGCCACGGCTCCAATCTCTGAATCTCGCTGATAATTCCGGGCATGCCCCCAGAGAAACCCGTCTGGCAGCTCCACATCATCATCTAAAAATAACAGTACGTCGCCCTTTGAGCGCTCAATAGCGTAATTTCGGGCAGCAGGTAGGCTCGCCCAATTGACGGTATAAAGCTGAATGTCACCTGCCCCACTGACCTGTTCCAAAAAGGTCTGAGTTGCAGGGGTATGATCATGGGTCTGATCGACGACGATCAGTTCATAAGCCGGATAGTCTTGCTGTAGAACGCTCTTGATGGTGTCGCACAGCACAGCTTCACGCCCATAGGTCGGCACAATTACCGAAATGAAGGGCGGCTTAGCAGAGACAGAAGGCATAGATGTTAAACCTAAAAGCAAATATTAAGGACCTAAACCATAAACGAAGGGCTGGGCATCACAGCTCACCCTAAACTCAGAACACCCAATTTCTGCGGCGATCTCACACAAATTCAGCTTGCTTTCTTCGCTTCTTAACTTTTTTGCCCGCTTTGAGCGCTGCAGCTTCTTTCGCGAGCTCTCGATCGCGTTTGTCTAGCATCGGAATCTTGAGACAGATGCCAGCGGCTAACCAGTAATAAACACCGACCGGATCAACATCCAAGGGATAGTAGTACGGGAAATAGCTAATAAACAAAACAAACACCCACATAGAGGCCGCATAGCCCCTCAAGTTTTTATCCTTTGTTGCTCGGTAAGCCTGGAAGGTTTTGACCATGATGGTTGTGTACAGCGCCAAAATCGAGAGCAGTCCTAGTGGGCCCAGTTCGTATAACAGTTTGGGGTGGTACGTTTCGACAAGTCGGACCTTTCCAAAGATACGCGCAGCGTTTGTCGCTCGCGCCACGCCTTCTCCCAGTAATCCATCCCCTTCACGACCCTCACGGACCTCAGTGAACTGCTGCAAGATAAATTCATGGGGTGGCGAGGCGTTCCATCGTCCTACGAAGCTATCAATCCGTGCCTGCATAACTTCAGGGTTACGAACTGACACGAAGATCAGCACCAATCCCAAAATCACACCGATGGGCAGGAATCGCTTTAGATTCGTAACCTGACCAGTGAGGATACTCAGGGTGATGACTGCCACAGGCACTAAAAATAGCGCAATTCGCTGACCCGATAGCACCGACATAATAAAAACTGTAGCCAGGGAAATCATGCCAATGAGGCGCCAGAACGGCGATCGATCGTTGAACGTGGTGCCAAAGGAAAAGAAGGCGCTAGCGATCAAAAACCATCCCCATTGCCATGGGGCCACAAACGTGCCAGGCAGACGAATTTGCCCTTGACTGGGGGAGTAAAGCAGGGCGCCACCCACAAAACATCGAGCCTGCAAGGAGGCCTTGAACAGATCATCTCCTGTTGCCCCCGTGGCTTCGGTGCTGGGACAAATGCCTGTTGTCAACATCAGATACTGCACCATTCCAAGGGTACAAGCGACAAGGACTAAGACGGCCTGCACGCGCAGCAGAAAATACAAGTCCTCTTTAGTTCGCATCAGATAGTAAATACAGGTAATCACAGGGAGATAGCCCAAGATGACCTTGACACCCAAAAGCCCCATAAATAGAGGCTTTTCGCCACCGCCGGCCTGCAGATGCTGGGGCAGATTGACCAGCAATAACGTCATTAGCAAGATGACGGCCACGATACTGAGCGGGACGGTAACGGCCTTAGGAATTAAGATTGGCAGGCGTTTGGCTCGGCAAAATTGGATGACGCCGATCAGCGCCGGAATATAAAAAGCATCTTTGGCCAGCTGGAGGAGGGAATTGCCCCCCAGCGCGTACACCACGGTGCCGGAGAAGGGAATGTAGATAATGAAAGCGTAGAAGGCCTGACGCTGATACTTGAACGACAGCGTTAGACACATCAAACCTGCCGTTACTGCGATGCCCAGGGTAGGCTCCACCAGTAGGCCCACTAGCAACCCAATAAAGCCTGAAAATGCGATCGCACCGACCGTAAACTGAATCAACTGAGCCCTTGCCTTAGCCGCTTCTCGCTTGAGACGCTGTTCCTCTTTGCGGCTTAGCTTTGGTTCCTCAGGCGTCTCAGCACCTTTGCCCCGCTGCTTCTTAGAGCGCTTCTTTGACGTTTTTTTCGCCGAACGGGATGCACGAGAGTTAGGCAGAGAGGTCATCGTCAGTCAGAGTCTGGGAAAGTAAAAGCGAACTATCACACTGAATACAGGAAACTTTCGGCGCTGGACTCCCTAATTCCGGAGACCTATGCCCCAATTGAAAAGGTCGGCCCCTTCCACGGGACGAACGGCTTCAGTCTGTAGCTACCGGTGCAAGATATCGCGCCACCAAATCGAATTTCAGGCATATAGCAGTCGAAGGGTGGATAGACCCGTTTGCTCGCGTCGAGGGGCTCCAGAGTAAAGGCCTTCAGCGCCAGGAACTGTCTCCAGCAACTCGGCGAACGCAATAACCCGTCGCTTTCTCGACAGACAAACTGCAGCCTTGGGTATGGTGAAAACTTTTGCCCTGTCAATGCAGTGCATAAATGCTGTGCAAACTGGCAAAAAGTGAGGTGTGAACACTGGGAAACCCAACGGCAAAACCGTCGAGCTATAAACCTGCGGACACCATAATGCCTACTCCAATCTACCCAAAAGCATTGGTCGCTGTACGAATCTCCCCTCAAATCAAAAAGAGTGCATGGAATCTTTGTGTAGGAATACTGGGATTTCTTTAAATCTTTATGCAGGTGCCTACGGAAAAGGAGCAATCAAAAGACGCGCTTGCTGAGATCGCAACGATCGTCAATTATTGTAATCACCATCGTTAACGCCCTAACAGATTTGGAATTTCGCCACAGCCGCCAGGCACCGTGCCCCGAGTTTTACTGCCGCCCCAGGCGCAGATATAGCGACGCTGCTCCTCGGACAATCGCTGCACCCCAGTAAAGTCTGCCCCCTCGACCACCGCACCGGTAAATTCGCCGGTCTCATAGTTGGGGGTATCGGTGCGCGTGCGGGGGGAGGCCGTTTCAATGTTGCCGTAGAACAGGCGTACGCCCATAAAATCCGCTTCGCTTAAGTTGGCATCGCACAAAATCGCCCGCGAGAGATTAGCGCGGACCAGATTACCGCCCGTGAGGTCTGCTCGAATCAAGTTGATCCCACTCATGTCCACCCAGCGGAGGTCGCTGTAGGCCAGCTCGCTAGCCGCCAGCATCACCCCCAGATCAATCACACGCGTGCCAGCAGCGCGGTCTTCGGCGTAACCGCCGAGACCATCTAAAATGGGGCGTCCGAGCCTGCGATCGCGGGCTAAGGGGGTCAAGAGTTTTGACTGTGACAAGAAGCGTAGGACCTTGGCTTTACCCCCTGAATCCACACTGCTAAGAATAGCCGCGGTGCGGGCTTCCGCAATAATGCGCTCCTGGGGCCAGTCCTCCAAAAGACCTTCGTCATCTAGAACCAGCTCAGAAATTCCCTGGAAGTAGGCGTCAATGGTCTGCTGTTGGGTGATCAGGTTTTGCTGCAGGGTCAGATCACGGGAAATGACAAACTGTCGCCAAGCGACATAAAGGGCTAAAACGGCAATGAAAATCTGGCCGATGCCCCCGAGGAAATCCCCCAGCGCGCCCACAACATCCCACCGAATCGTGCGCCCCCATACCAGAATCCGACCATTGGCACCGGTAATCTGCAAAATGCCCAGGATGCCCATAGTGAAGCCGGGCAGAGAAATAATTAAGGCCTGCTGCTCCGCCGAAAGATCGGCCAGAACTGCCGTCAGCGTCGGCAGCGCCAGTCGCATCGAGACCAGCAGTGCCACCAGCGCACCCACCAGGGTCAGCCAAAAGCTATTGAGAATGAGCCCGACAGAAACGACCAGGGCCGCTGCGATCGCAATGAGCAGAGCAGTAGCCTGCACAGAGCCACTAGGCTTACGCCGTAATAGATAGGGGGCAGGCGTTTCGGGGGGTATGGATGCCTCCGGTCTGGGGGTGGGTGGCAGGGTCAAATCGGCAGGCTGATCGGGACGATAGTCGGCGCTAAACTCTTGTACACTTTGCCATTGTGTCAGTGACTGGCTGTCAGAACCGTTGGGTTGGCCATCCGTAGACTGCCCTTTACCTTGGGCCGTGGGCGGACGGTTAGAATCAGGCGAGGTAGGGCGAATCGGCTCAGGACCGTCAACAGAAGGTGGCATGGGCGGCAGGTGCTATGGGCTAAACCTTGGCCACATCCAGAATGGTCGCTTTTCCTGGGGATAGCGACTGGCTTTAGTCTGGACACGGTTTAAGCAGAGTTTACCTGAAAGCCTTGGCTCACCCGCCAGATAACATCATGTAAAAATTATGCAAAATCGGCTGCAAGTTTCTGATTTCGGCCAAAAGATTGATCCAGAGGCCCCGCCGCCATGCCTTTGGATCACGGGCATCAGTGGTTTCTTGGGCTGGCATTTGGCCCAGGTTGCCGCCCCAAACTGGCGCATCTACGGCACTTATCATCGACAGCCGCTACATTGGCCAGGCGGCACCACAGCATGCTTAGATCTGTTAGATTTTGATGCTGTTGCCGCGACGCTGGAGGAACAGCGACCCGCAGCCGTTATCCATACTGCGGCAATGTCTAAACCCAATGCCTGCCAGCAAAACCCTGAAGCCAGCCACGCCATCAATGTGACTGCCACTGAGCATTTGGGTCGGTGCTGCGCCGCGGCTGGGGTGCCCCTTGTATTTACCTCTAGCAACTTAGTATTTGATGGTCAGTCCCCGCCCTATCGCGAGACCGATGCGACTGCACCCCTCAACATCTATGGTGCGCAAAAGGCGGAGGCTGAGCAGCGCTTGCTCACGGTCTATCCCCAGGCGGTGGTTTGTCGGCTACCGCTGATGTTTGGGCCTGCAACACCCACGGCTAACAGCTTCTTGCAAGATTTTTTGAGCAAGCTACAGTCCGGTCAACCGCTTAACCTGTTTACCAATGAGTATCGAATGCCCGCGGATGCCCGGGTGATCGCAACTGGACTCCTCCTCGCTATTCAGTCCCCAGGGCTAGGTTGCCTTCACCTGGCTGGCGCGGATCGCCTATCCCGGTATGAGATGGGCCAACTGCTGGTCGCTATCTGGGATATTGCCACCGCCCACATTCATCCCTGCCGCCAGATTGATGTGCCGATGCCTGCGCCACGACCACCCGACCTGTCCATGGACACCACCAAGGCTCAGCGTCTGGGCTATCGACCGATGCCCATGGACGTTTCGCTAGAGCGCATTCGTCACAGTGAGCGCAAAATGGCGAATAGCGAATAAGCTTTGCCTGACGCAGTATCTTCCCACCGCATGCATCTTCCCCGCTCACACAACTACTTTTCTTTTGGCAAGGATTTCCCCGTACCATAATTAAAAGCCTTTCCCTGGCGGCCAAACCTTAGCGCTGTGTAACGCGCCAGGGAACAGCCACGGTGGGGCAGCAGTTGCAACAAGTAGTGAACATGATTCTGGGTCTGGTGTCCTTTGTAGCGATAGCGGTGCTGGTGTGGGGCTACAACCGTGCGCGGCCCTATGGCAAGCTCGGCCTGTTGTCCTGGCTGCAGTCTGTGGCGCTGATGGCACCATGGCTACTGCTGTTTGGCCTGTTTTCCATTGGCATTTATCCCAATCTGGCGGCCGTGCTGCTGACCGTGGTGGTGTCGGCTGGGGTTTACATTGCCCTAGGGCGTCAGCTCCGACTTATGGACGCCGATACCCTGGCAGCGCGACGAGCCGCGGCAATGGTAGAGCCAGAACCAACCGTTGGAGAATCCGCAACGGCGGCTGACCACACAGAGAGTGCCCCCCCTTCAGCACAAACAGCGCCAGCCGAGGCCGAGGAACCTGCGGTAACGCCTATTTCGACTGAAGACATGGCTAAAATTGAGACCATTTTTAGCATCGATACCTTCTTTAGAACTGGTACTTTTCCCTATCAAACGGGCGCGTATTTCCAGGGCAACCTGAGGGGACAGCCAGAGCAGACCGCACAAATCCTGAGTCAGCGCCTCAATGAAAAACTGGATAATCGCTACCGCTTTTCGCTGATCGAAGGTCCCGAAGGTCGCCCCGTTGCGGTGGTGATGCCCAGTGAGAATGACCCTCAACCGTTGTCAGGGCGACAACGCATTCTGACCATTGCCCTTGCGATCGCAACTCTGTTTACCAGTCTGGAAACCGGTGGCATTCTGCTCGGCTTCGACATTACTGACAATATCCCCCGTCTGCCCGAAGTTTTTCCCATTGCGGTGGGTATTTGGGCGACGTTAATCGTTCACGAACTAGGGCATTGGTGGCAGGCTCGCCACCATCAAGTGAAGCTCACCTGGCCCAGCTTTCTACCCGCCTGGCAAATTGGTTCCTTCGGGGCCATCACCAAATTTGCATCACTGCTGCCCAATCGCACCGTTTTATTTGACGTTGCCTTTGCCGGGCCTGCCACTGGCGGTGCCGCCGCCTTACTGATGCTCATTCTGGGACTATTACTCTCACACCCTGGCAGCTACTTCCAAATTCCAGCCGACTTTTTCCAGCAGTCGGTGCTGGTCGGCACCTTATCGCGGGTGGTCTTAGGCGGTGAGGCCTTTCAAACCGACTTTATTGATGTCCATCCCCTCACGATCATTGGCTGGCTAGGCCTCGTGATTACAGCGCTCAACTTAATGCCTGCCGGGCAACTCGATGGCGGACGCATTGTCCAAAGCATCTACGGTCGCAAAATTGCTGGCCGCGCGACCCTAGTGACCCTGGTCCTGTTGGCCCTAGTGGCCCTAGGGAATCCTCTAGCGCTGTATTGGGCATTTGTCATTCTGTTTCTACAGCGAGAACCCGAACGCCCCTGCACCAATGACCTGAGTGAGCCCGACGATGCACGAGCAGCGCTGGGTCTTCTGATGCTGTTTTTGATGTTGGCGGTACTGCTGCCCTTGACCCCCAGCCTGGCTGGACGATTGGGCTTAGGTTAAACGCTAAAGATTCGGGTAAAGCCAATGACGTAGTGAGGGGTGAATAGTGAAGGGGAGCAGCAGCAGCCGTTAAATCGGGTCGCATCAAAATGACCCCACCAAAATGACCCACACCATAAACCTGAAGCTTTAAGGAAGAACTCAGGGGCTGTTCAGCCGATGGCCTTAGCATTTGACCAGTAGCAAGGCAGCAGGTCAATTTCCATGGGCACTACCGTCAATGTCGCGATTACGGGTTTGGTTACAGGATTGGGGTTGCTAATAGCAGCGCCGGCCCTAGCTCAGACAACCCCTGCCGAATCCCTCGGACAACCGACTCGGTCCCTGCAAACCGAAGACTTTAGCGTCGGTGGAGAAAGGCCCGTATTGACCCCCGACTACTCGGCAGCCCCTACCGAATCCTACTGGTCAGGCTGGGTCTACAGTGAGTCTTTGCCGTTGTCCAGCACCTCACTTCAGTCCGGTCCTTTTGTGCCCGGCAATCATTGCGCCGCCCCCCGTAGAATCAATCTAGTCTGTAGCGACTTTGAGGACTTGCAATAGTCCACGTACGCACAGAACCCGTCCCCGCCCTTAGATAGCCTTGAACAGTTGCATAAATCGCAATTATTTCCGCATAGTAGCGAAGGAATTTTTGATAGAAACGTAAAGCATGCTCGTATCGGCGTCTCCGTGTTCGCTAGGCTAGAAGCTGTAGCATAGGACGCTAGTAGATTTTGCTGGCGATTTGCTGACGGCCTACTCCGTCCAACATAAGCAACCTTCGATGGCAACCTTCGATGGCAACCTTCGATGTTGAGCGGAGCCGAGGTTTAATCTCAAGACAAATGCCTGAAACAATGCGTAATTTCCTTCGCCAGCGACCCTCCAGTTTCGGCTCCCGGATTACGGGTACTCGGTTTACGGAGCATCGTCCAGTGCCACGATCGCTGACGGTGCGCTGTCTATTGGCAGGGTGTCTAGGGTTGGGCAGTGTCATTTTGACGGTCGTTGCCCCATCAACCGTTTGGGCGCAAACGGCAAATTTTGGAGAGATTACGCTCTCGTCGGGCTTCGGCACGACCCAGGTTCAGGGCACCACAGCCGGATTCTTTGGCCTATCAAATATCGTCGGTCGTGATGCCGCAGGTAACTTGTGTTTAGGCTATGCCGACACGACCCCCGACTATATTCTTGAGGTGCGGCAAGACTTTGACCAGCTAACACTGACTGTCACCAGCGGAGAAGATACAACGCTGCTGATTCAAGGCCCGAACGACAACACGATTCGCTGCAACGACAATGCCAGTCGGCGCAATGCCGACGCCCAAGTCATTGGTCGCTGGCAAGCCGGGACCTATCGAGTTTGGGTGGGCGCCTTCGATGCTGAACAACGTCATAATTACGTGCTAACCGTAAGCGAATAGCGGTATCCCCTCAAACGCTATCCCCTTAAAATAGATAAGCTACGGATCGGATAAGCACCTCAGGGATCTATCACCTGACAGTGTTCAGCCACTGACACGATTGCTATAGTGTAGTAGTTCGATCAATTCGAACTACTTTTCTAGGCCCGATCGACATCAACTTTCACTGCCTGTAGGGCTACCGTAGACCCTGTCTGTATTCATTAGGCTTCACTTTTGCCCAGGGGGCTTCACTGTGCTAGATACGCTCAAGGCTGACTTTAGAATCATTTTTGAACGCGACCCAGCTGCCCGCAGTGGCCTTGAGGTACTACTGTGCTATCCCGGTTTGCAGGCACTGCTGCTCTACCGGTTGGCCAACCGACTGTGGCATCTGCAATTGCCTTTGATTCCGCGCATCATTTCCCATATTGCTCGCTTCCTGACCGGCATCGAAATCCACCCTGGGGCCACTATTGGTCAAGGGGTATTTATTGACCACGGAATGGGGGTGGTGATTGGTGAGACGGCCATTTTGGGCGACTACGTGCTGATCTACCAGGGCGTTACTCTGGGTGGAACAGGCAAGGAAACCGGTAAACGTCACCCAACTTTAGGGCACAACGTCATCGTTGGCGCAGGGGCCAAGGTTCTCGGCAACATTAAAATAGGCGATAACGTTCGCATCGGCGCTGGCTCTGTAGTGCTGCGGGAGGTGCCGTCCGACTGCACAGTTGTGGGCGTACCCGGCCGAGTGGTTTATCGTTCAGGTCAACGGGTCAACCCCTTAGACCATGCCGAACTACCCGATTCTGAAGCCGCCGTCATTCGCACATTAATCGACCGGATTGAATCCCTCGAAAAAGAAGTCCGCTTGCTCAAGCAGCAGCCCGCTCAGCCTGCCGTCCTCGCTTTACCGGCTGCGCCCAACATCGACGGGAAAGACTGCTGCGCCCTCGAAGATCGCGCTATCGAAGAATTTTTGGACAGTACCAAAACGCCTGCTCGCAACCGCCATCTGTAGGGGCACTGTCTTGCACTTTATTGCGGTCTCGATTTGAGGCCCGGGGCTGGGGCTGCAGCGTCCAAGCTAAAGATTAAAGCTAAAGATTTGGGTCATGCCAGTGAAATAGTGATGGGTGAATCGTGAAGTAGCGTTTGGCCTTAAGCCCCTTTGAAGTCAAGACCTTCGACGATTTCACTACCGCTCTATTTCACGATTTCACCGTCATCGCCGATCCTAGTTCTGAGTGTTGACAGACCACTAGTTGCAAACTGATAGCCGTCGTCACAAAGGTCTTTGTTTGGGGTTTGTGCACGACAGCGAGCTACTTGGCGACCATACTGGGTAATTGAGCGCCAGGATTGTCCTAAGCGCTTGGCCCAACACGGTGCGCTGGGTTAACCCTGGAAGAAAATACGCCTATTGGGCCATTTTCTTAGAAGCAAAGTGGCGAGCGCTATATATTGCATTCGTTGCGTTGCCAAGATCAGTTTGTGGTGCTGAGCCCGTTAATAGTGACTGCCATCATGACTGCCATCACTATCACGACGTCTTACTGCAAAACCTCTTTGAGCTTGTGCTGGTTCCAAAGATCTTGGTAGAGCCCAGCCTGATTTACGAGCGCATCATGGTTACCGATTTGGTCAATGCGGCCACGATTCATGACAAGAATTCGATCAGCATTGGCCGCAGCTGACATTTGATGGGTGATAAAAATCACGGTTTTGAGCTGGGTGCCGCGGGAAAGATTTTCCAGGATCTGAGTTGCGGTTTGGTTATCTACGCTAGACAGGGCATCGTCTAACACCAGAATCGGCGCATCCACCAACAGTGCCCGTGCCAATGCACTACGCTGTCGCTGTCCGCCAGACAGGGTGATGCCCCGCTCCCCGACGAGGGTGTCGTACCGCTGGGGAAAATTGAGGATTTCTTCTCGAATTTGTGCCAGCTTAGCTGCATTTTCCACCTCGGGACGCTCTGCAAAGGGGCGACCATAGCGGATGTTGTTTTTGATTTTAGTGCTAAAGAGAAAACTGTCCTGGGGCACAAAGGCAATCGTCTGACGCAGGCTGGGTAACGTTACGGCTGTCACATCTTGGCTGTCGATGAACAACTGCTGCGCGTCAATGTCTAGCAGACGGGGTAACGCCTTGGCCAAGGTCGATTTTCCAGCACCGATGGGGCCAACTACGGCGACGGTTTCGCCAGGTTCAATGGTAAAGCTGATGTGATCCAGGGCGGGCGTGTCGCTACCAGGGTAGGTATAGGTCAAGTTCTGGGCACTGAGCTGTCCCCGTACGGTCTCCGGGACCAGCTCGGTTGCCCCGGCAACGCTGTATACCTTGGGCTGTGCTTTGAAAATGGCTTCGATGCGATCAAGGCTGACCTCCCCCCGCTGGTAGGCCGTAATGGTGAAGCCCAGCAGCGCCGTGGGGAAAACCAGGTTGCCCACATAGAGAACCAGCGCCACAAAATCGCCTTCCGACAGGGAACCAGATGCGATCGCACGGGCTCCCACCGCCAAAATCACGGCTAAACTGAGGCTGGCCAGTCCTCCCAGCAAAGGGAACAGGGTATTTCGGGTTTTAGCCAGGGCTAGATTAGCCTTAAGCACCGCCTGATTTTTTTCGGCAAAGGCAGTCTGCTCGTTATCTTCCTGGGCATATATTTTGACCAGAGAGATACCGCTCATGTCCTCTTGAATGAGCGTACTCAGGTCCGACAATGACTGTTGGACTTCCTGCTGTTCGGCCCGTAGCCGCTCGCTAAACAACCGCACCAGAACCAGCATGACGGGATATATAGCCAGGGAAATCACCGTTAACCGCAGACTGATGCTCAGCATCGCCGGAATGGTCAATAGGTAAGCAAAAATCGTGTTGGCCACGCTGAGGACGGCAAACCCCAATAGTCGTCGAATGTTATCCACATCGCTGGTGGCCCGATTGATCAGATCGCCAATGGTGTTTTCAGAAAAGTACGCTGGCTCCAGCGTCAGCAGATGCTCAAAAATGCGCTGCTTAATATCGAACTCAATCTGTCGACCCACACCGAAGATCAAAATTCGCGATGCCATGCGAATAAACCAAACCACCGACGCCAGCAGGAACACAATTCCAGCCTGCTGCAGTACGCGTTCCAAACTGAAGGTAATTTCAACCTGGTCCACCGCATCGCCAATCAGCAACGGAATTCGCACACTCAGAACATTAACCACCAGCAACGCGACAATACCTAACCCTGTCTGTCGCCAGTGTGGTGCTAGGTAAGCGCCTAATCGCTGTAGCTTAGACTGTGCCATAGCTCCCCTGTTTTCCCTTCCGCGGCAACTCTGACAGCCAAAGTTGCCTAATCATCCTAGATGATTTCGTCGGAGGGTGTGGGTGGGCCGTATCGCAAAGCACATCAAAGCTGGGCTAAGCTACACGCTGGCAAAGCGCAATCCTCGACGACTGACGCCACGTGCCCATTTGATAAATGATCAACGTGATAGATGCGCAGAGTGATAGATGATGGATACAGGACGGATTCTGGATACAGGACGGCGCGTGGCCCTGAACGTGAGCAAGGCCCTATCGGTGATTTGATTGGCCATGCTTGAGGGCAATTTGTGGACAAAGTCACTGGCATCGGAACCTAAACTTTCCCGTGTACGTCTTTGAACTAGGACGCCCTGTAGGGGCTTGCTAGGTTGCGCTGCGCTCTACGTAGAAGCTGTGGCCACCGTTCATGCTGGCTGCGTACTTTACACAAGCTTA
>JBCBOC010000812.1:0-1802 GCA_039821475.1 Cyanobacteria bacterium J06632_22
GCCCCCGTTTTCGCCATCGGAAATCTGACTGACCAAGGGCGGCACAGAGAGATCGCCCAGATGTTCTGGAGATAGGGGTTGAGCCTCGTAATAGGGCTGCATTTGGCCAATGAGTTTGGTGTCGGACCCCTGGGTTTTAATCAGCACGGTTATGCTGGCTTCTTCCCCTGAAGAATTGCGGGCGATCTCTCTGTGCCGCCCTTGGTCAGTCAGATTTCCGATGGCGAAAACGGGGGCGTCATGATGAATGAGTTTCCCGGTGCCTTTAAGCGGGCTTGGCATGAACAGCGACAGCAGGGGAACCGAGGCACCGTAGGGATTAACGGGACCGAATATTTAGAGCTCTTAGCCGCTGCAGGGGTGAAGGATAGTGATTTTCCTACCTGTCAGGCGAAAGGGCAACAACAGCTTTGGGAAACTGTCGGTGACACCCTGGAGCCGGAACGTGTAGCGCGTGCGATCGCACAGTTGAACGAACGCCACGATTTTTCGATGGATGGCGCATCTTGGACCAATGATCGCAGTTGGGTTGCTGGCTACAGCAACGTTTTGCAACCCATGGAAAAACTAAGTGCCCGCTTTCACCAGGCCCTTGAAACGGTTCCTGAGGAGCAGCGATCTGGGTTGGTTCAACAACCTCACTACAACACAGCACTGCTGTACAATTTATTGCTCCAAACCAGCTGCTTCCGGTACTGGGGGCAAGGCACTTGGACTCACTACGCCCAAGCCTTGTATCAACAGGGCCTGGCCTGCCTACACAACGGTCTGACCTAATCGCTGGTGTGCTGTATTCAGAGTCCTCAGCTATTATCGCTAGCGATGCATAGCATCCGCCACGTTGCGTGCGCCTCCGATTCGGGCAATGCCTTGAGCACACAGCACCCCATGACGGTTGCATTCATTGCTCAGGTCAGATATTGGCGCTAAGCCCTTTGATCAGGTTGCTCAGATCGCGCCGAGAAGCTGATCGATCCGAGTGAGTTAACCCAAGGGCGCGCTCTTGCCTGTGATCCTCGACCAGTAGTTGTCCCCCAGACCTGCTATATTTGCGGCCATAGACGGGCAAGTTAGGCCTTGAGCCATCGTCTGCCATGGCAGTTGGTTCAAGATTTACAATGTCTTGGCCACAATACTGTATACTTTGCTCATTTTCTGGGCAGCTTCTTTTATTGAAAGGTTTTCTGCTTGATCGATAGACCTGTTAACATCCTTTTTCGCGAGCGCTGAGTTATGACTCAAACAAATTCCACAGATCAGCTCATGGCCCCGTCCCAACTGTCTGCGGTAGATGGGTCCGCTCAAATGGCTGACTCCTATGCAGAACAGCTTATGGATGAGCTGTTCGAGGATGTTGATCGCATTCTGGATGGCCAACATACGCCTCCCCTACAGTCCGCCGAGGCCACTCCCACCAGTCCACCTTTCACAGCCACCCCTCAGTCCTTCAACGCAACGGCCGTCACCGTGCCTGCCATGCTGGTGCCCGTCGGTGCATCAGCGGACAACAATCCGTCTGACTCTAAAGCAGATGACGAAACGCCGACTACACCGGTTCGCCAAGGCATTTGGTCGCAGTGGCTACCCCGCCTGGTCCTCGGTGCTGCTTGTATGTCAGTGCTCATCGCCTTTGGCTTTTGGCTGGCGAGACAGCAGTCTCCACAACCGGCACCCGCCGCCGCTAGCACAGAAGGCATAGAAACCGCTCAGATACCAACGGTCTCTGAGGAAGCTGCTTTTGGCGAATACCTACTGCGATCGCTAAATATCCTCAATGGCCAAACCCGCGCTCAGCAAGAGAC
>JBCBOC010000700.1:0-2618 GCA_039821475.1 Cyanobacteria bacterium J06632_22
ACTTCTATGAGGATGAGGTAGAGCAAGCGGTAAAAGCGCTGACCAGCATCATGGAGCCCATCTTGATTATTGTCTTGGGCGGTATGGTGGGATCGATTTTGATCTCTATGTATTTGCCGATTTTCTCGGTCATGGATCACCTGGGTTGATCGTTCCGTAAGCCGGTTCTCTTGAGCAAGTTGTTCAAAGGGGGATGCGGATTGCGACGGTGGGCAATTTATAGCGCTCGCCACTTTGCTTCTAAGAAAATGGCCCAGTAGGCGTATTTTCTTCCAGGGTTAACCCAGCGCACCGTGTTGGGCCAAGCGCTTAGGACAGTTCTGGCTGTGAAACCCTTGCTATAGCTTGAGCCCCTGAGGAGGTCGATGCCCTTGAGCACAAAGCGCACCGAAACTCGAAAACCGCCACGGGCTCTAGGCTAGTGGCGGTTTGTTTTTGTTGATTACTGGGTGATGCCGGTTGATGACCGGTTGATGATTGGACTAGGGGGGTGGTTAGCCCTGACGCAGCTTGTCTAACACACTCTGGTCTTCCATCGTGGTGGCATCGCCAACAATGGCTTCGCCGCTGGCAAGGTTGCGTAGGAAGCGACGAATAATCTTGCCAGAACGGGTTTTCGGTAGGGCATCAGTGAACTGAATTTCACCGGGCTTGGCAATGGGGCCGATTTCTTTAGCAACATGTTGCTTGAGTTCGGTTTTCAATTCGTCGCTGGCACTGAAGCTCCCTTCTAGGGTGACGAAAGCATAGACATCTTCGCCTTTAAGATCGTCTTTGCGGCCAACGACGGCGGCTTCAGCAACCGCTGGGTGGGAGACCAAGGCTGATTCGATCTCCATTGTGCCGAGGCGATGCCCCGATACGTTGAGGACGTCATCGACTCGACCCATGACCCAGAAGTAGCCGTCGTCATCTTTGCGGGCACCGTCACCGGCAAAGTATAGATATTTGCCGTCCTTCGGAGGAATGTGCTCCCAGTAGGTCCGCCGAAAGCGATCATCGTCGCCATAGACCGTTCGCATCATGCTGGGCCAGGGATGCTTCACTACCAGGTAGCCGCCTTCGTTAGCGCCGACGGGGTTGCCGTCCATGTCGACAATGTCGGCCAGAATGCCTGGGAAAGGCTTGGTCGCTGAACCCGGTTTCGTGGGGGTGGCGCCGGGGAGTGGGGTGAGCATAAAGCCGCCGGTTTCGGTTTGCCACCAGGTATCAATGATGGGGCAGCGACGCTGGCCAATGACCTCGTGGTACCACATCCATGCTTCTGGGTTGATGGGTTCACCCACGGTACCCAGAATGCGTAGGGAGGATAGATCGCGGGCTTTGGGTAAATCGTCGCCCATCTTGATAAAGGCGCGGATGGCCGTAGGTGCGGTGTAGAAGATGGTGACGCCATACTTTTCGACGACATCCCAGAAGCAGCCTGGGTTGGAAGGCCGCGGTGCACCTTCGTACATTAGGCTGGTCGCACCGTTGGACAGGGGACCGTAAACGATATAGCTGTGTCCGGTGATCCAGCCAACGTCAGCAGTACACCAGTAAACGTCGGTGTCTTGAATGTCAAAAGCCCACTTGAAGGTCATGTGGGTATAGAGGTTGTAGCCGCCTGTGGTGTGGACTACGCCTTTGGGTTTGCCGGTGGTCCCGCTGGTGTAGAGGATGAACAGCATGTCTTCGCTGTCCATGGGTTCTGCCGGGCAGTCTGCGGATGCGGTGGGCTGTACGTCGTGCCACCATACATCACGGCCTTCTGTCCAGTCCACGGTCTGCTGTGTACGTTGCACAACGAGGACGTTGGTGACCGAAGGCACGCTGTCATTGGCCAGAGCCTGGTCTACGGCAGGCTTGAGCGAAACTTTTTTATCTTTGCGGAAGCCGCCGTCGGCTGTGATGACAACTTTAGCTTGGGCATCGTTGAGGCGGTCCCGTAGGGCATCGGCACTAAATCCACCAAAGATGACGGTGTGTGGTGCGCCGATGCGGGCACAGGCCAACATTGCGATCGCAGCTTCCGGAATCATGGGCATGTAGAGCCCCACCCGATCGCCCTTCTGCACGCCCATATCCTTGAGGACATTCGCCATTTGGCAGACCTCGCGGTGGAGTTGGGCATAGGTCAGCGTGCGCGAATCCCCAGGTTCGCCCTCCCAAATCAGCGCCGCTTTGTTCCGTCGCCAGGTCTTGAGATGGCGATCCAAGCAATTGTGCGAAATGTTGAGCTTGCCACCCACGAACCATTTCACGAATGGCGGTTGCCAATCTAGAGGCGTTTGCCAAGGTTCGAACCAATCTAGTTCTTGCTCAGCCAGCTCAGCCCAGAAAGCAGCGGGGTCAGCCGCCGCTTTATCGTAGAGCGCCTGGTACTCTGCCATGCTGGAAATACGAGCCGTCTCTGAGAAGGCTGCGGCTGGCGGAAAAACGCGCTGTTCCTGCAGAATAGATTCAATCGCGGGCGATGATGACATAGGACTAACGGGGACTAACGGGAAACAAAAGGTTGGCGACTTGGAATAGGTGCCGGAGGCTAGGCATTTGAGACCGACTGCTCAGGCACGTCTGCGCTAAACCGGAGAAGTGCGCTAAAGGAAAGGTACAAGGGAAAGACTGCTAACATGCGC
>JBCBOC010000818.1:0-1722 GCA_039821475.1 Cyanobacteria bacterium J06632_22
ATTTTTATTACCGGTGCCAGCGGCTGTGTTGGCCATTACTTAGTCGAAGCGCTTGTGCAACAGACCCAGCACGAGCTGTTTCTGCTCATGCGCAATCCGGCCAAGCTCAAGGTCGATATCGAACAGCGACCCGGCGTTCACATTGTTGAAGGGAATTTGCTCGATGTGGAGCCCCTTGCCGATTTGCTCTCTACCATCGATACCGCCATCTTGATCGCCACCTGTTGGGGCGGGGCTGACGAAATTTATCGCATTAATGTCGATGCCACGCTACGCATTATCGAACTGCTGGACCCTGACCGCTGTCGTCAGGTAATTTACTTCTCCACCGAGAGCATTCTGGATCGCGAGAATCGGCCCCTTAAAGCGGCCGGGGAGATTGGCACCGACTACATTCGCAGCAAGTACCAGTGTCACCAAAAACTCGACAGCACCCCACTGGCGTCTCGTATCACAACGATCTTTCCGACACTGGTGTTTGGTGGTGATGACAACAAGCCCTATTCCCACATTTCGGCGGGGCTGCCCGAGGTCGCCAAATGGATCAAGCTGGCCCGCTTTCTTAAGGCCGACGGTAGCTTCCACTTTATCCACGCCAAAGATATTGCGTCGGTCGTGGCTCACCTGGTGGATCATCCTCCAGGGGCTGATGATCCCACAGACTATGTTCTCGGCGTGCCTGCCCTAACGGCTAACGAAGCAATTGAACAGGTCAGCGATTACTTTGGCGAACGCATCTGGTTCCGCATTCCCCTGTCGGCAGGCCTGGCTGACGTGATTATCAACACGTTTAATATTCAGATGGCCGAGTGGGATCGCTTCTGCATCAGCTATCGTCACTTTACCCATCAAAATGTGGTTACGCCGGACCGATTTGGCCAGGAAACCTATTGCCCCACCATTGCCGATCTATTTAGGCTCAGCGGCGTGGCGGGGAAGCAAGAATAGAGCCGTACTATTGTCTATTTCCATTTATTGCACGCTTATCCATAAACGGCTAAACACGCTACACTGATGAGCGCATCGGAGTAGCCCTGCTACTCGTATACTTCCGGGTTCAAGCTTGAACCCAACCGGAAGTGGGCACTGGCGGCCCACTTTTTTGTTGTTTTGGAGACCTGCATGACTCACCCGGTCATTCCTCAAGTGATGGAACTGGCCACCCCCGTGGCAGAAAAGCTTGGATTGGAGGTGGTGGAGGCTGTGTTTCAGACCAACCACAGTCCGCCCATTTTGCGGATCGATGTGCGTAACATCCACGCGGACGATACGGGCTTGGATGACTGTGAGCAGATGAGCGTTGCCTTAGGGGAGGCTCTCGAAAGCGCTGGCCTGATGCCTGATGCCTACGTGCTGGAGGTGTCTAGCCCCGGGGTATCGGAAATGCTAGCCAACGACCGGGATTTTAATGTATTTCGCGGGTTTCCGGTTTCGGTCACCCTGACCGAGCCCCACAAAGGCAAGAAGGTTTGGACTGGCAAACTCGTGGAGCGAACGGAAGATAAGGTGCGACTCAATCAAAAAGGACGAGCCATTGCGCTCCCCCGGGATCTGATCGATACCGTGCAGCTGACTCAAGATACTGAGGCTTAAGGTCCCTCTTTAAAGCACTACCCCCCTCACACACTGACAACTGAAGAAAAAGGAGAAGCGTCTATGTCTGTGGTTCAACTGCCTGGTTTGCAGGACATGATCGACAACATCAGTCGTGAGCGAAACTTA
>JBCBOC010000383.1:0-4711 GCA_039821475.1 Cyanobacteria bacterium J06632_22
AAAATTTCTTGCTTGCGTTGCCAAATCACCTGGGCCGTTTGTGGAGCAACGCTCATTGCAAACAAGTTCATCAGCTGCTGCTTATCTTGCTGCTGCTGTAGCTGGAGGCCGACTGCCGTTAGCCATACCGCTCCGATGGGCGCCGCCAGCGGCAGCCATCCAGACAAGGTAAAAGCGCCGTACACGATGCCCAGCCACGCGAGGGGGACACCAGCACAGTATATGATTTGCCACTTAGCACTGCGACTGTGCAAACTGTAGCCCGTCACGACGCTGAGTCCCAGCACTAGGAGTAGGAGCAGTCCATCGTTGAGTGGCCTGGTGAGGAAACGGTCGTTGAGTAGGTTATCAATGACCGCCGCGTGGAGGTAGACACCGCTGACCGGCGGTTCCAAATGAAAGGGCGTGCGCAGTGGATCAATCCCGAGGGCTGTGACACCCACCAGCACAATCTTGTTTTGCAACAGGGCTAAATCAATCCGCCCTTCGGCCACATCCGCAAAGGAGAGCACGGTCAAAGACGCTGGGTCGGAGGTATTAGGGGCAGGGATGGCTTGGGGCCAGTTGAGCCAATGACGGTTGGACTGGGGCGTTGTCAGGGCAGGATGGATTTGCTCGGTGACCGTGGGCCGTTGTTCAACCCGCTGGCTGTTTTGCTGCGTATTCGCCAAGCTATCGAGATAGGTTTGGACTGTGGCAGCGCTCAAGGCTGGAAACTGGTTTTGGTAGAGCCGTGCACTGCGACTGACGCCATCGGTATCGGTCCAATGGTTCACAAAGCCGGTTGTAAAGGTTCCCGTTGCAGGGTCTGCGAGCGTCGGCGTGACGTCTAGCGTGGTGCCCTGAGTATCGCTGCCCACCGCTAGGACAATGTTGCCGCTGTCGATAATGGCCTGAGCGAGCTGTTCATCGGCTGGGGCGGCCTCCGGTAGCAATAGGTCAAACGCCACTGCACCCGGCTGGCTAACCCAGAGCGTATCCAGGAGCTGAGCATAGCGTTCTCGCCCCCAAGGAAAGCGACCATACTCTGCCAAGCTAGCTTCATCAATGGCAATGACGACAATACGATCATCCCATGCGATGGGTTGCAGCTGGGCACGCATTTGGTGCAGCAGGTTGTAGCTGCGCTGTTCCAAAAAAGCTGTGCCATCGAGTTCCTGTAGGCCTACAACAACGCTCGCCGCGACCAGGCTGGGCAGCCACCAGGGACATCGCCGATTGAGGGGCGCGAGCAGGACGGATAGCCGGCGTGAGAGCGTCTTAATGAGCGGTCCCCCACTAACGTCCCCACTAACGTCCATAGGGCAGCCACAGTCGCTGTCGCCGCTGTTCGCCCATCGCATTGGTGACGTCAATATTCACCAAGCGCAGGTGTTGCGGTACTTGGACACTTGCGGTGACACGTCCGTCTGGGGCGACCATTGCAGGCTGCCCATCAATCAGAACGGTATTTGCGGGATTCACACGGCCTGCGATCCGCACCTGTTGTCCGCCTTGCCGTTCATAATCAGCAGTGTGAAAGGCCAGGTCTTGATCTAAAGGAATGGGGGTAGAGGGTGCTTCCCCAGGGCGGATAATGCTGACATAACCCGGATTGACCAGAACCGCCTGCCCTTGACCTCGAGCTTCCACTGCGCCGGAGAGGGTGGCAATGGTGGTCCGGCCATCTTCAGCGACGCTGACGCCAAACTCGGTGCCGCGCACTGCGGCCACGCCACTGGGAGTATGAACCTCTAACCGACTGTTGGGGTTCGAAAAACGCCGCACTTGTAGGCGTACCTGGCCTTGAGGCACATCCAGAATAGTGACACGACTGCCGTCGGCGCCCGTGGCTAGGGTGCGGACAAAGAGATTGCTGTTTTGTGCAACCTGCACCGAACCAATGTTGTTGTCTAGGGTGAGCCGTGCCGCCGAACGGGCTGCTGTAGTAATGGTGGCCCCCGCTTGGTCCAGGCGATCGCCAATACGCGCTGACCGAGACTGATAGGTCACGCGCCCTTGGAACCGTTGAACCATGAGCCAACCACCCAGACGCTGTTGGGTTTGGGCGATCGCGGTAGGTGAGATCGCAACTGGGGCCACCGCCGAATACAAGAGGGGTGCACAACCTAAGGAGAGGAGACAGGCCGCGTGCAACAACCGTTGACGGTTAAATAAGCCTGAGCAAAAAGGCACAGTCATAATCAAAGACAATTTTAGGAAACGTCGGAAAAATCAGCTGGCTACAAAATCAGTTTGCTAAAAAGTTATTTGGCTATCGGGCATTCGCTGAAGGGCTAATGCTGCACCCTCGTTTTGTCAGAGACGTGCTCGACGCCTACGTCTCGACCGTTACGTCTTGACCGTTACGTCTCTAAATCACGTCCAGCTTGAAACCTGTAGATCCAAACCGCGTATGGCCGGAAATCTGTCGCTTTTCCTTAGGGAAAACGCTAGTTCTGGACGTGGCAGAGGTGCATCTACTGATAATGTTGCTTAAATGCTGTTCTGTTGAATGATGAGGGAGAGCTGTTGCTGTTGGTATGCCAAAGTTGACAACTGCTAGCTACACAAGGTAACTACACCTTACATAGCAACGTTTTTTATTCAGGACGGTAGCCCATATCCGGCCAGAAGATTTTCAAGATTGGGCCAGTTGGCGTAGGTTCGAAAGTTCAGGAATTGGCAATTTGTTGTGGTCTTCAACAGACTGCTGCCCTAGATCAGGGTGAAAGACCCAACACGGCCCCAAAATGTAAACTTTGTTATCAGATTATTGGCTGCACCACATCCCAAGATTTACGCCAAACTCAGGATAAAACGTCAGTGATGTCGCTGAAAGTACATCGATTTGTGGGTTTGTACTGAAACTTTTTGAAAAATCCTCTACGCAGTGGAGCAATTTGTTCTAGCCTTTCTATAACAACAGTTATTGCTTGAGTGCCCCTGTCATGGGCGCTTGTTTTCGTGGCGTGGTAGCCCATTGCAAATGTAGCCCATTGCCAATGGTGTATGGCTTTGTGTCAGGCATTGAAAGCTTTTGTATAGGGATGCTTTCGTGTTGAAGCCTCGTCAGGAGATTTTGGGCGGGGGACAGTCGTATGTATGCCTTGTTGTTCTTGTGAGAGATTTTAAAGATGACGCTTGCAAAGCGATGTATTGCTGAACTTGTCGGTACCTTCTGGCTAGTATTTGGGGGATGTGGGAGTGCTGTCCTAGCAGCCGCGTATACCGCTGACAGCGCAAAAATCAGTGAAAGTACGGTGTTCCCTCTCGGGATTGGCTTAGTGGGCGTTTCTTTGGCGTTCGGCTTGACTGTGTTGACCATGGCCTATGCTGTGGGACATGTGTCCGGGGGTCATTTCAACCCGGCGGTTTCCTTCGGCCTTTGGGCGGCTAAGCGCTTTCCTGGTGGAGAGTTGCTGCCTTATATCATTGCTCAAGTCCTAGGCGCGATTGTGGCGGCAGGTTTCTTGCTGCTGATTGCTAGTGGCCAGCCTGGATTCACCTTGGCAGGTTCAAATCCGTTGGCAACCAATGGATTTGGGGCGCATTCTCCGGGGGGATATAGCCTCTTGGCCTGTCTGCTCATTGAGGTTGTGTTGACCTTTATGTTTTTGGTGGTAATTTTAGGGGCCACCGATCGGCGTGCACCCCAAGGCTTTGCGCCGATTGCCATCGGACTGTGTCTGACCTTGATTCACCTGATCAGCATTCCCATTACCAATACATCGGTGAATCCGGCACGGAGTTTAGGACCGGCCCTATTTGCTGGGCCTGAGCTACTAGGGCAGGTCTGGCTCTTTTGGGTGGCGCCCATCCTAGGTGCGGTACTGGCGGGATTCTTTTACAGTCAGGTACTGGAACCCCAGCGTGAGCTGTCAGCGGAGCTATAACGGCTCTGGGCTGGTCCAACAGTTTTACCGGCGAGGTGGGTTGTAACAGCAACTGACCTCGCCCTTGGTCGTCCTTGCGCGCAGGGGTCCGGTTATCCTCACTCCCCCACGGGGCCGGACAACTCGGTACAATCGATAGAGCAGATTAACTGGGCGCCAGCAGCAACTATGATTCCTACCGTTATTGAACAGTCCGGTCGCGGTGAACGCGCCTTTGATATTTATTCTCGCCTCCTGCGCGAGCGCATCGTCTTTCTCGGTCAGCAGGTGACCGCAGAAACGTCGAACCTCATTGTGGCGCAGATGCTGTTTTTGGAGGCTGAGGACCCTGAGAAGGATATTTACCTCTACATCAATTCTCCGGGTGGCTCAGTGTACGACGGCCTGGGGGTGTTTGACACCATGAACCATATCAAACCCGATGTCTGCACTATCTGTGTTGGATTGGCGGCAAGTATGGGGGCGTTTCTCCTCAGCGCAGGTAAAAAGGGCAAGCGCATGAGCCTGCCTAATTCTCGAATTATGATTCACCAGCCGCTGGGCGGTGCCCAAGGCCAGGCTGCCGACATTGAGATTCAGGCGAAAGAAATTCTTTACATCAAAGATCGGCTCAACACGGCATTGGCCGACCATACGGGGCAACCGCTAGACAAGATTTCAGAAGATACTGAGCGTGACTTCTTTATGTCGCCTCAAGAGGCCCTGGAGTACGGTCTGATTGACCAGGTGATTGACCGTCATGCTATTGGTAGCCGGCCTACAGTGGTTGAATAAACGGCAAGCGATCACGCCAGCAGCTCACAGACGAAGAACTGCTGGAATTTTTGCTGTACTTA
>JBCBOC010000687.1:0-2718 GCA_039821475.1 Cyanobacteria bacterium J06632_22
GCAGGTTGGCCGTCATTTTTTGTAGGCTAGTGTCGGTCTTCAAACTGTTCGTCGGGTACGGCCAGCCCCATCAAGATCAGGTCCGCACGCTCTGAAGAGGACCGCAAAATCTTTTCGAACGGCTTGAAGACCGCTACACTAGCCTACAAAAAATGACGGCCAACCTGCCGCCCACTATCTTCGTACTGGCTGCCGAGGCATTATCCTTCTCCGACTTACTGAAGAAAGATCGGCTCCAGAGCGACTAGGGTACTGGCTGGTCGTAGTGATACTTTCCCGGGATTCCTAGCGCCTTCAGTTCGCTAACGGCAACCTATTCGACCACCCGAACACGCCCCTGGTTTAGCGCTTCGTAAATTTGGTTAATCAGCATCTCGTCCGCCGCACTGATATTGCCACGGGAGAACATGGTCATTAGCACGTGCTGATCGCTGCGAGTAATTCGACGTGTCGCGAAGATCTTCGAGACCATTTCTTCAATGGATTGCGTGTTCATGGTGGCTTTGCTGATGTCTTGCGCGACCAGAGTAGAGGGAGACTGCATAGTGATGACCTGTATTAATTGCTACCCGTCTTCTCAGGCGATTTACAGTATCAACTTTACAAGCTATGTCTTTTCACTACATCGGTAGAATGTCGTATATACCCGCCTTTCAATGATTTCATAGCAGCTCCAGCGGCATTTTAGCTCCTACGGGTTTTTGCGGTTATTCCCGTATAAAAATAAAATAGATAACCTAAGTGCGCAAACTGCTTCCGTAATGGCTGCGATCTGATCGGGACAGCCATAAAGCTCGCGCAAGGGGCCCATAAATTAGCGGGCAGATCCACGGATGGATCTGCCCGCTCTCCGTCAGTATTCGGAAACCCCTAAGCCGGAACGTTTACACAAACTTTGTAAGCGAGTTCCCCGTAGGTCGGCGCAGTCAATGAGCGCGGCACGACACAAAGATCGGCTTTAGGGCACAGTCCTTGGGGACGATTAGACGGCAGCTAGCTCAGGCACAGGGCGCTTGCTGTTACGAATGCCAGAGATTGCCTCAGCATAGTCATCAGCCTTAAAGACCGCTGAACCGGCCACAATGGCGTTGGCCCCAGCTTCCAGAACCTGCCAGGTGTTATGGGCCTTCAGACCACCGTCGACCTCGATCCAGGGATCAAGACCGCGCTCATCGCACATGGCTCGAAGTTGGCGAATCTTGGGCAGAACGCTAGGAATGAAGGACTGACCGCCGAACCCAGGGTTAACGCTCATGATCAGGACCAGGTCGCACAGGTCTAGCACATTCTCAATCAGCGACAGAGGCGTAGAAGGGTTCAGCACCACGCCGGCCTGCTTGCCCAACTCACGAATCAAGCCCAGGGTACGATGCAGGTGGGGAGAGGCGTTGTGCTCTGCATGGACGGAGATGATATCAGCACCGGCGTCAGCAAAGTCCTTAACATACTTTTCGGGCTCGACGATCATCAGATGAACGTCCAGGGGCTTGTCGGTTACAGGGCGCAGCGCCTTAACGATCAGCGGACCGATGGTGATGTTAGGGACAAACCGACCATCCATAACGTCAACGTGGATCCAGTCGGCACCAGCGGCATCTACCGCACGCACTTCGTCACCCAGACGGCTAAAATCAGCCGACAGAATCGACGGTGAAATGGCGATGGATTTTTTAGACGGGGTCTCTAGCATGATGAGGAAGCCTCTGTGATCACCAAATAGTTGTATTTATTGTAACAAAATCTATAAATTTCCCCAAAACGGAATCTCCGCCTTTCATGACGTTCATAGACTCAGGCGGTTCTGAGCTGGAGTGTTCGGTCGTCTGATTCAAGCGGGGATCGGGGGCGGGATCGGTCACGGGATCAAGATCATCCTGGGCAGGTTCATGTAAGTGCCTGTTACAGGTCTGTGGGGCAATGGCTAGACTACGTTAGAGTTGCAACGGTCTGGCCCATTTGAGGGAACCTTTTCGAGGGACACCTTTGAGTGAGGTTGCTAGGACGCTAGGGTGATTGTCGGCTAGCGCCGCTGGCTAAGTTGCTCCGGTCTGAAGCGTTTAGGGCCTAGGGCGCTGGAGTGCTGGAGCGTTTAGGGCCTAAGGTCGTTAGGGTCACTGACCTGCTGGGAAGCTAAGGTCTCCGAATCTCTAGGCCATAGCGACAAGGTCATAGCGACAAGGTCATAGCGACAAGGTCATAGCGACAATCCGTAGAGATTTTTTTGAAAAAGGAAGGGTAGTTTCTTGGGCAGCTTTATTAAGCACATCAGTTTGAGGCGAATCAACTGGCGCTGGGCCCTGTGTGGAGGGGGCCTGGCTTTAGGGTTGGGGCTGCCTGCCCTGGCCTTATCAGATTCTGTCGGGGTGGACGGCATCGATGCGCTGCGTCTCCATGCTGCGCCCTACAACCTAACCGGACGCAAAATTGCCATTGGCCAAGTCGAGATTGGCCGAGTAGGACAGTTTGGCGTTGATAAAATCGCCTTCGAATCGATGCCCTTTGGCGCCGCCCAGGTACTGCAACTCGATGGCCCAGCGGTTCCTAATGAGTTTGTGGATGGTCACGCCACCAACGTCGCCAGCGTCATGATCAGTCAAGATAAGTTCTTGACTGGGGTAGCGCCGGATGCGCTGTTATTTGCGGCGGCGGTAGGGCCCTTGCCCGATGGTTCAGGACAGCCGGTAGAGTGTCTGACGGCCCAGGCAGTGGCGCTACGGA
>JBCBOC010000060.1:0-10641 GCA_039821475.1 Cyanobacteria bacterium J06632_22
CTCGGATAAGTCTTGCCAGAACTGGGGTAGAGAGACGGTGCGAAAGAGTTCTTGTAGGTTAACGGGGGGAAGTTGGGCAAGGGCCTGCTGTGCGATCGCAATCTCATTTTGCAGGGTATACCGACGTAGGGCTGCCGTCGTCTCGTCTAAAACGCCCTGATTCACCCACTGCGGGAGCTGCTCGATTAGCTGCTGTTTTTGGAGAATGCGCTGCTCCAGATCGGCCTTCTGTGATCCGGTAACGGCGGGGAGTTGTGCCATCAATTTAGGCAACTCAGTACAAATGGTCTCAATGGTTTTCTGGAGCACCGCATTGTACTGTAGCGCCGCGCAGTGGGGCTGACGCGGACAGCCCGCTGGCTGTAAGTACAGATAAGCTTTCTCTCGCCTGGGGGCTGAGACGCGAGAGACTGTCATCGTCGAACCACAGGCTTGGCAGCGAACCAATCCTGAGAGCGAGCGGGGCGCACTGGCGGTGCGCGGTGGCAGCGATCGATTGCGGCGTAGCAGTCGGTCGACCTGGGCCGCCTCATCGGGAGGCAAAATGGCGGCGTGGGTGTTGAGCATCGTCTGACCGTCTTTGTAGGCGGTATGCCCCCGATAGACTGGGCTGGTGAGCCAGCGTTTGCCCGTAGACGGAGAAATACGCTTGCCGTAGCGGCGATCAATGTAGCGCACGGCACCCCGTAGCGAGCCGTAGAGAACGAACTGTTCAAAGAACGCCTTGACGACGGGCACCGCAGATTTGTCGAGTTCGTATTTTTGAGGGGTACGCCGGTAGCCGTAGGGGGCTTTTCCTGGTGGCGGTAAGGCCTGCAGTCGATTACGTGCATGGCCGCGCTGGAGCCGCCGTTGCTGTTGCCGCTGTTGGACGGTCGCCAGCAATATGCTGAGGGGGGACGGCAGCGACTCGGTAGCTGCTGGTTCAGACGCGGGCGATTCGGAGACCGTTATCGTCATAGGGTGATTGGCCGTGGCCTCGGGAGCGACCGTCAGCAGCGTGATCCCTAGGTTGTCTAACTGGTGTAGCCGGTCTGTCAGCTCGGTCAGGGTTTCGGCCAGGGACTCTAGACTAGTGACCAATAGGTACTCGGGGCGTTCAGCGGGGGGGCTGTCTTCGACCCGGGCCAGTAACGATTTGAGTTGGGGACGATCGATCGCAAAGTCTTGATACAGATGTTCAATGGCATGGGGCCACTGCTCCACGGTTTGGGGTGGACCAAGGAGTGGGTCGCTGTAGAGGTAGGCAACGCTGGTCAAGAGAATCGGAAAGTCTACTCTTTAATTTTTGCGAATGTTTGGGCTAGGCCTAGGGGATGCTCGTAATTCTTAATGGCTCTTGTGGCGATGGCTATAGAAACGGGCCACAGGCCTAACGCCATGGGTGACTCGCTGGGCTAGATCCGTTCGGATTCCGAGTATGGCAAGCCAGCCTCTTTATCGTCGAGCCTGATGGCCTCGCAGTCTTGCCCTAATCGATGGGGGCGCTGCGATATTTCTGTTCTCGTTGTAACGTTAGTCCGGTGTAGAAAAAGGCTAAGCGCTCGCTTCTAAACGCCGGATTACTCGCTAAGGTAACCTCAGGCGAACGTCAGGGAAACGTAAGAATCATGACTAAACTGAGTCTGACGACCGGACGGCGTTGGCGCTGGACGCGGCGTCAGCAGTCCCTCAGATTGATTGGCGGTGTTGTTGGGATTGCTGCGATCGCAGTGGCCTGTCGGACGGCACCTGAAGCGTCGTCTCCTGATGCGCCGTCTTCCCCGGTACCAGAGACTACGGAGCAGTCCACTGCGCCCCCTCCTGCAGAGACCAACACGGCTGAAGCGCCGGGTGAGGATGCCCCGGTTCCTGCCGTGGCAGCGGATGCTACGGAGCGTATTGATCCCGTTTCACCGGAAAAACAAGACTGTGGCCAGCTGGCAACTCAGTCTGATATTAATACCTGTGCTCGGGCTAACTATACGGTGTCGGATCGTAGTCTCAATCAGGTGTATCAAACCCTGCGATCGACCCTGTCGTCTGAAGATAAAGCAAAGCTGACCACTGCCGAGCAGGCCTGGATTGAGTTTCGCGATGCCCAATGCGAGTTTGAGCGGAGCCGCTTTGACGGTGGGTCGATTGCACCGCTCATTTTGTCCAGCTGCCTGGAACAGATCACCGATCTGCGGATTGATGAGCTACGGGCTCAAACGGGTTCAACTCAGTCCTATGAAGCGGCAGACACTCGACTCAATCAGGTGTATCAGGAGTTGCGAGCAGTCATGGACGCGTCGGTTTGGCCTCGCTTTCAAGCGGTGCAGGTGGACTGGTTGGCCTATCGGGACGCCAATTGCACCTACGAAGCAGACGCAACCCTGTTTACTGAAGAGCAGTGCTTGTCGCGCATGACGGCTTTACGGACATCTCAACTAGAACAGCAGTTGGAACAGTGGAGCCTTTAGAACGGTCTCTGTAACAACTGAGAAGAAATGTGAATGGCTGGCACCCAACTGGTCGGTGTTTCGTCTCAATTGGAAGACGGTCTGATCGGTATAGGCGGACTTAAACCTTTATCGTCTGAGCGCTGTTCTAAAGATTGTGCAAAGGGTTGGGTGGGATGCGGACGATACGTGGGTCGATGGCACTTGCCTTAGGGGTTATCCTGCAGGGCGGATGGCTGCCGGAAGTCGTGTTAGCCCGTACGACGGATATCTCAGGCCCTGCCAGAACGGCTTCGCCTGCGGTGTACATCGCACAGAGTCAGGATCTGGTACAGCAGCTACAGCGGGGGCTGGATCAGCTAGAGGCGGGGGATGTGGCTGGTGCGATCGCAACCTTCGAAGCGTTAGTGCCCCAGCTGATGGCCCAAGGCGAAGGGCCCACCGCCGCCATTTTGCTCAACAACATTGGCAACCTGTACGACAATATCGGGCAGCCTCAGCCTGCCAACGATTACTATCATCAGGCCCTCACCCTGGCCCGCGAGGTGGGTGATGTGGAAACCGAAGTGATTACCCTGAGTAATTTGGGGCAACTCGATCATGCCCAGGGACGCTATGCCTTGGCCCTAGAACGGTTTGAAACGGCTTTGGGGCTGGTGCAGACCCGTAACCTGTCTGCCCAGGAGAGCCTGCTTTACAACAATATTGGCGGGGTCTATAGCAGTCAGGGAGAGGTGTCTCGGGCGCTGGACTACTACCAGCAGGCACTGACTGCCGCCCAACGGGACAACAGTCTGGATGATCAGGCCAATGCCTATGGCAATATCGGCAGTGCTTACATGCTCCTAGGGCGATATGACGAGGCCCAAAGCAGTTACGAAACTCAGCTCAGCATTGCCCAGAAAGTCGCTGAGCCCGCGACTGAGCTGGTGGCGATTAATAACTTGGGGCATCTGAATCTTCAACGGGGGCAATACGAGGCTGCATTGCAGCAATTTGAGCAGGCGCTAGCCCTATCACAGGCGGTAGGGCAACCCTATTCAGAAGCCGTGCTGTTAAACAATATTGGCCAGGTTTATGAGCTACGCAGCGACTATGCCACGGCTGAATCTTTTTACCAACAATCCCTGACGCTACGACAACAGTTGGGCGACGTTGCGGGGGAAGCGACTACGCTGAACAATTTAGGGTCTGCCTATATCTCCCAAGGGCGCTACGATGAAGCGACATCGCTGTTTATGCAGGCCTTTGAGATTGCCCAGACCATTGGCAATCCTTTGTTAGAGAGCACGACCCTGAGTAACTTAGGGTTGGCCTATGACAACCAGGGCGCGTACGACACGGCGTTGGACTACTATGAGCGCTCCTTGGTTCTCCGCCGACAGGTCGGCGATCGAGAAGGCGAGGCCATTACCCTAAACAATATTGCCGCGGTGTACCATGTGCGACAAGCCTATGATGAGGCTCAGCGGCGCTATTTGGCGGCCATAGAGGTGGCTGAATCGCTGGGGCTGCAGTCTCTGGAAGCGACGGCGTTAAACAATTTGGGCAACGTCTACGACGACTTAAGTGACTACCAGCAGTCCCTCGCCTACTACCGACGATCGCTGGCGGTCTACGAGTCGCTAGGGGAGGTTGCGGGCGAGGCCAATGTGCTCAGTAACATGGGAGCGACCTATCTGGCTCAGGGGCAATATGTCCAGGCCCTTAGCGCCTTTGAGACGGCCTTGGCCCTGCGACGAGAGATTGGCGATCAGGCCGGTGAGAGCATTACTCTGAACAATTTGGGTAAGGCCTACGAGGCTTTGGGCCAGCCAGAGCGATCTTTGAGCTATCACCAGCAGGCGATCGCACTGCAAACAGCGCTCAATTTGCCGCTTGAAGTCGCCATCAGTTGGGGCAATCTGGGGGTGACTTATATTCGCCTGGACCGCTACGATGAGGCTGAACAGGCGCTCCAGCAGTCTATCGAGCGCTATGCGGCCTTAGGCATTCCCCAGGAGGGGCGCACGGTACTGGGAAATTTGGGTTTTCTCTATGATGAGCGAGAACAGTATACTCAGGCTCTGAGCTATTACCAGAAGGCGTTGGCCTTGGCTGAGGCCGCCAGCGATCGGATTGAGTCAGCGACCCTACTCAACAATATTGGCCTGGTGTATGTTGTTGAGTCGCAGTTTCAGCAGGCCGAACAGGTGCTGACCCAAGCCCTGGCGATCCAACGAGAGATTGGCGATCGCATTGGTGAGGGGGTGACCCTGACTAACCTAGGACGAACCTATCTGGATGCGGGGCAATTGACGGCGGCGATAGATCCGCTGACGGGGGCAATTGATCTGTGGGAATCGCTACGCCCCGGCTTAGGCGACCGGGATAAGGTCTCGCTGTTTGACACCCAGGCCAGTACCTATCAACACTTGCAGGCCACCTATGTCGGCCTGAACCAGCCTGAACAGGCGCTGGTGGTGGCTGAGCGCGGCCGGGCGCGGGCTTTTATTGAGCTGCTGGCGGGGCGGATTCAGACTGAAGCGGCGGACAGTGCGCCGGACTTGACGGTGACGCTAGCCCGGCTCAAGCAGGTGGCAGCCCAGCAGCAAGCCACGCTGGTAGAATATTCCATTGTTGAAACGACAGCGGCAGCCCACCTCTACATTTGGGTGATAGAACCTAACGGGACGGTCCACTTCCGTTCCGGTGATCTGCCGGAAATCCCTGTGGCGGACTGGGTGGGCGACAGCCGTCAGCAGTTGGGGCTGCGGGGTAGCTTTGCGGCGGAGTTTGCCCGCGCACCGCTGCCGGGAGGCAGCGACCGGACAGCCCTGCAATCCCTATATGGCTATCTGATTGAGCCGATCGCCGAGCTGCTCCCTGCCGACCCGACTGCTCGGGTGGTGCTGATTCCCCAGGGGTCGCTGTTTCTCGTTCCATTTGCCGCGCTGCAGGCCCCAGACGGCACTTACTTCATCGAGCAGCACACGTTGGTGACAGCGCCCTCGATTCAGTCTCTAACGTTGACCCGGCAAATTGCCCAGAACCGCGACTCTGTGGCTCAGCGGCCGTTAATTGTGGGCAATCCATCGATGCCAGAGGTCCCCGGTGTCGATGCGGTGCTGGCCGCCCTACCGGGGGCAGAGCGGGAAGCCCGTGAGATCGCAACGCTCCTCGATACCACTGCCCTCACCGGCACGGATGCCACCGAGGCCGCTGTCCGCCAGCAGTTGGCCGCTGCTAGCGTGATCCACTTGGCCAGTCATGGCTTGTTGGACTATGGCCAACCCCAGACATCTGGCCTCCGCGACCTGCCCGGTGCCATTGCCCTGACAGACGGTGCGGGACACGATGGGTTACTCACCGCCGCCGAAATTATTGACCTATCCCTGTCGGCGGAGTTGGTGGTGTTAAGTGCCTGCAATACGGGCCAAGGTCGGATTACTGGGGACGGGGTGATTGGCCTATCGCGGGCTTTTATTGGGGCAGGGGTGCCCAGTGTCGTGGTGTCACTGTGGGCCGTACCTGATGCCCCCACGGCTGAGCTGATGACGGCCTTTTATAGTCAGCTCCAGATGACGCCCGACAAAGCGCAAGCTCTGCGGCAGGCAATGTTGCAGACCATGGCACAGTATCCGGAGCCCCGTGATTGGGCGGCTTTTACGCTGATGGGTGAGAGTTGATCGGTAACGGGCCAGGAATAACGGCTGACAGACGCTACAGTCGCCGTCCGCTCGGTCGACTATATACCTTTGTCGAGTAGGCAGTCATCAAGTTTTATCGATACTTTGAAGCAGTGGTTTTGATGGCCCGACGCTGCGGTAAATTTTGCCGCTGCTCTTTATCGGCGATGGCCCAACCGGTCTTCGATGACTTAGTGCTTTCAGCGAACTGACGTCATAACCCTTGGTGTTTTCAACATATCCTGTCAGCTAAGCTTCTGGGCCTATGGCCCGGAAGCTTTTTTTTGCTATCGGATGGGGCGGGCGGCATTCGACTGCTGACGGAGTATTGGCTTACGCCGCGTTTAGCGTTCTATGGTTGACCGGCCATTCGGTGATCTCTTCGATAAAGGCGTTCTGGCCCTGTAGGTTGCGGAGCGATTGACCCGCTTCAATGACATAGGCGGTTTGACCGCTTACCAGGGGGATCACAAGTCGTTGCGGGCGCTCGCTGCTGAGATTGGACAAAATCGATTGGACGGTTGCGATCGCATCTACGCCTTGCCATCGTGCTAGCCAAATTTGTAAGTTGCCGCCGTGGGCGAGGGTGACTTGCTGAGGTAATCCCGTTTTCATGACTTCGAACGCGGGTTGCATTAGGGGGGCGGCATCGAGGGGGCCACAGGTTTCTGCATCTCCCCAAACGAGGAGTTTAGCCCCCACTGTGGTGGACTCGGTGGGGATAGTGACATCGGCAGCAATGACGGTAGCCACCACAACGGGCCCCTGGCTGAGCTGCGCGAGCAGGGTCCGGTAGAAGCTTTGCGATGTCATGGGTGATAGGGGGGGCGTCATAAAATTTCGCGTGGGCAATTGTGATCTCAGCTTTATAGGCGTTACCTAATCCGTCAGCCCCCCGCTGGGAGGACATTTTGCTATGGACTCAGCAACATGTCTTGACAGGGTGTGCGTCTGTCAAGAACTCAAACTACAAATAGTGCGTATCTCAATAAGGTTTTAACAAATTGTCATAGATGTCAGCGTGAGCCACTGACAGTTTTATATCTGTCGCACAGCAATGGCCAGTATGAACATGGTCTCTCAGCGTTGAGATTGCGTTGAGATTTAACCCAAAAACGACGACTATAAGCCTTAGGGTCGCTGAAACTGTTGACGGGCGGCGGCCACTTGGGGACGGATAACGCAGCCTTCCACATGATCGTTGACCAATCCCATGGCCTGCATAAAGGCATAGGCGGTGGTCGGACCGACAAAGGACCAACCCCGTTGCTTCAGGTCTTTGCTCAGGCGGCGAGAGGTCGGGGTTTGGCTGAGGGCTTTGAGCACAGCATGGTTACAAGTGCTAGGGCGCTCTGCGGTTGGCGGCTCATACTGCCAAAAATAGGCTGCGAGTGAGCCGGTCTCTTCGATTAGCGCACAGGCCCGCTGGGCATTGTTGATGACCGAGGCGATTTTGCCTCGGTGCCGCACAATCCCGCTGTCTTGGACCAATCGATCAATATCTTTTGGGGTGTAGCGAGCCACACGCTCAATATTGAACCCGTCGAAGGCGCGGCGGAAGTTGTCACGTTTGCGTAAAATTGTTAGCCAGCTTAGTCCGGCCTGGAACCCCTCCAAACAGATTTTCTCGAACAGACGAATGTCATTGTCGACAGGGTATCCCCACTCCCGGTCATGGTAAGTCAGATAGGCTTTATCGGTGCCCGGCCACCAGCATCGATGTTGATGATCATTGCCGAGTATCAGACCGGTATCTGTCCCCGTAGAGGGGGAGTGGGATGCGGGGGCTGTCACCGTCTGTTGTCCTGTAATGTTGTTATGCGGATAAACTTGTTCAACCTTTAAACCTTTCGCGCGCCCTGAATAAGACTGTTGTTGAAAAAGACTGCCGTTGAGAAGGTCGGTAAAGTTTGCCTTTGACAGGCGATAGGATGCCTTACTTTTATAGCTCCAATCCGTTAGCAGCGCTCGCTAAACTATGGGCAGCGCTTTATTCTTGATGGCCTACAGCCTCTGCTAGCAGGTTTTTCAGCTAGTTCTGCTGCTGCCGGTTCACGGGCTTTTGAGGGGCATGCGGGAAATGAGCGGCATCCGTGCAGGTTAAGCGAGGCTCGTGGCTTAGGTCTGAGAGTTTCAGCGGTGATAGGGGAGGAATGGCAGCAAGATTTAGCCTGTGTCATTTAGGGCGCCGAGGATGTGTCGGACGCCGAGTCAGGCCATCGGGTAGAACATGAGTCGGGTCAGTCTGCCCGATGGCCGGTTGGGCAGCAGGTTTACGCAGCCTGCAATTAAAGTTGACCCAATTGCAGGCTGCGTAAACCTGCTTTATCGAGGTGCCCATGTACGATAGAGGCACGCTAGTCGTTCCTCTATGCTGTTGACGAGATGACAGACGCTGAAGCCTTGAATCTGGTCAAGTCTATCTTGGCCCCGGACGGCATTTCTCATGTCCAGGAGATTGTTTTTAGGTATTCCTGGGAGGGTCGACTATATCCGCAAATTGCCGAAGATGCGGGCTACCACCCGGAATACATTCGTGATGTGGGCGCGCAGCTCTGGCGATCTCTCAGTACGGCGCTCGGTCAAAAGGTCACTAAAAAAAATATTCGCTACGTTCTCACCCATCTGCCCCCCGATCTGCGGGTCGCTGACCATCTAGCGTCTACCAGTTCGGCCCGTACAGATCAAACAGATCAAAGCACAACATCTGAGGTCGGTCGTCGTTTGCGAGAGACCGCCTCTGCGGAGACCTTCGATATGGCTAGCATTGCCTTTCCTAGCGTAGCGGTACCGCTACAGTCTCAGTTTTATATCTTGCCGCATGACGTGGAGGCACAAGCCCGCGCCGAAATTGCTAAGCCGAGTGGCCTACTGCGATTGCGCGCACCAGGCAATCGTGGCAAAACCTCTTTAATGCTGCGTTTGCTGGATTATGCGCGTCAGCAGGAAATGCGGACCGTGTTACTCAACTTTCAGGAGGCAGAAGCGCCTATATTGACCGACCTGGGCCGCTTCCTGCGCTGGTTTAGCTTGAATGTGACGCAACAGCTGGGTCTCGCGTCTCGGTTGGATGACTACTGGGATGACGAGATTGGCCATAAGGTGAGCTGTAAACTGTACTTTAGAGAATATTTGCTGAAGCAGTTTAATCAGTCTATTGTTCTGGCGCTTGATGAAGTCGATCAGATCTTTGAATATGCTGAGCTGGTACAGGAATTTTTCCCTATGCTGCGGGTCTGGCATGAGGAAGGGATGGAGCTATCGGTCTGGCAGAATCTGCGACTGGTGCTGTCCTACAATACCGAAGTGTATGTGCCGCTGAAGCTGAGCCAGTCTCCCTTTAACTTAGGCTTGGCGCTGGCGTTGCCGCTATTGACGCTAGCCGATATTCAGACGTTAGCGCTACAGTACGGTTTGCCGTGGGAAGGGGAGACCGGCTTGGCCGCAGTGCAATCTTTGCACGACTTGGTGGGCGGACACCCCTATCTCATCCAGCTGGCGCTCTATGCGCTGTCTCAATCGGGCTGGGTACTCGCAGATCTGTTAGCCGCAGCCCCGACCCAGGCTGGGGTCTATAGCGGGCATCTGCGGCAGCACTGGCGAGTCCTAGAGCGACAGCCCCAATTAGTTCAAGGGCTCTCTCAAGTTGTCGCCTCTGCTGAAGGCGCCGAGTTAGATGCGATGTCTGCCTATCGCCTAGAAAGTTTGGGACTGGTGAGCCTGCGCGGTAATCAGGCCAGGATTAGCTGTGAGCTCTACCGCCGGTATTTCAAGTCGTTACTGCAGGTTGTGAGCTAATCAGACAAACTATAAGCTAACCAGACAGCAGAAAGCTCGGTTGGACGTTAAGTCGTCAGGACGTGAGTAAAGTAAGGTCGAGGACCGCCTCAGTAGACCGTTATGGCCCCACCATGACCCTAGGAGAACGGTTAGCGAGTCCGTTCCTCAAAACTTACGTGCCATGCATGTCCTGAGTGACGGGCGCACCAGCCCTGCTGCCTACTAAAGGTGTAACGATTCCCGGTGTCCGTAGCGTGGCGAATGCTATCTATCAAATTGGCGGTAGCCTTCAGCTCCATGCTCGCACCTATGTGACCAGAGCCGCTGATGCGGAACTGTACGCGGCACTGTCCAGTGGCGAGTATTGCTATGTGTTTAATGCTCGGCAGATGGGTAAATCTAGCCTGCGGGTGCATATGCAGCAGCAGCTACAGGCGGATGGACATCGATGTGTTTCGCTGGATTTAAGCAGCATTGGGAGTGAACATATCACCCCTAGCCAGTGGTATAAGGGCATGGTGTTAGACTTGCTCAGCAAGTTTGATCTGCTCCACCAAATTGACTTCAAAAACTGGTGGATTGGGCATGAGGGCCTATCTAATCCGCACCGGTTTCGATTGTTTTTAGAAGAGATTCTGCTAGCCCATTACCCCACCGAGCAGCTTTATATTTTTGTCGATGAAATTGACAGTGCCCTGGCGCTACCGTTTCCTGTGGATGATTTCTTCGCGGTGGTGCGCTATTGCTATAACCAGCGTGCTGACGACGAC
>JBCBOC010000401.1:0-4543 GCA_039821475.1 Cyanobacteria bacterium J06632_22
CTAACGATAACGGGCTCACAGGCTGACGTCGTGTGAGCCCGTTATCGATGAATCGATGATAGAAAATCGATGATAAAAATATCAACGAATTATCATGGCCCGGCTCATTTATAGCGTTTAGCGATTAAGATTGCCTGACTCCAGCTACCCCCTTACCCACAGGACTCCTATGACCGCGATTGACACCGCCGCTGTCCCCTACTGCACCCCTAACGTTGAAGATGATCGCACCGGTATCGATGTCGAGACTTTAAGACGGGCACTTGCGGACAATCTGTTCTATGTCCAGGGCAAGTTTCCGGGAACGGCTACGCCGATGGACTACTACATGGCCTTGGCTTACACCGTGCGCGATCGCATTTTGCAGCGGTGGATTGCTAGCGCCCAGAGCTACCATAAGCCTGAGGTCAGGGCTGTGGCGTATCTGTCGGCGGAGTACCTTCTAGGTCCACACTTAGCAAACAACCTGGTTAATCTAGACATTGCCGAACCCGTACGAGAAGCCGTCAAACGGGTAGGTCTGGACCTAGACGAATTGATCGAACAGGAGGAAGAACCGGGGCTCGGCAATGGCGGGCTTGGGCGACTGGCCGCCTGCTACATGGAATCCCTCGCCAGCCTAGAAATTCCTGCGATTGGCTATGGCATTCGTTACGAGTTTGGCATTTTTGATCAGCGCATTCGCAACGGCTGGCAGGTGGAGGTCACGGACAAGTGGCTTCAGTTTGGCAACCCTTGGGAAATCATGAAAGCCGACATGGCTGTTGAGGTCAAGTTCGGGGGCCGTACAGAAAGCTATTACAGCGATCAGGGCCAGTATCGCGTGCGCTGGGTACCTGACTACACACTTAAAGGCATCCCTTACGACACGCCCATATTGGGTTACAAGGTGAATACGGCTAACACCTTGCGTCTGTGGAAGGCAGAGGCCAGCGAATCTTTTGATTTTCAACGGTTCAACCAAGGAGACTACTACGGTGCCGTTCAGGAAAAAACGGCAGCCGAGAACCTGACCAAAGTTCTCTATCCCAACGACGAACAGATTCAGGGGAAAGAGCTGCGATTACAGCAGCAGTACTTCTTCGTATCCTGCTCTTTACAGGATATGATTCGCATTCATCAAGAAGAAGGACAACCCCTAGAAGCCCTGCCTGCCAAGTTTGCCGCCCAACTCAACGACACCCACCCCGCAGTGGGCGTTGCTGAGCTCATGCGACTGCTGGTGGACGAACACCACATGGACTGGGATGCAGCCTGGGAAGTCACCCGAAATACGTTTGCCTACACTAACCATACGCTGTTGCCAGAAGCCCTGGAAAAGTGGCCTTTAGACCTGTTTGGTCGGATTTTACCGCGTCACTTAGAGATTATCTTCGAACTGAACAGTCGTTTCCTAGACTACGTGCGGCTGCGGTTTCCCAACGATGAGGCCAAGCTGACGGTATTGTCGATGATCGACGAGTCAGACCAGAAGTACATTCGCATGGCGAACCTGGCTACGGTTGGCAGCTTTGCCGTCAATGGCGTCGCCAAGCTACACAGCGAACTGATCAAGACTTCCATTCTCAAAGACTTCCACGAACTCTGGCCCAACAAGATTACAAACGTGACCAACGGCGTGACCCCCCGCCGCTGGATGGCGCTTAGCAATCCCCCCCTCAGAGCACTGCTCAATGACAAAATTGGAGAGGGCTGGCTCAAACACCTGGAAGAGCTACAGCAGGTTGAAGCCTTTGTTGATGATGCCGACTTTTGCGATGCCTGGAGGGCGGTGAAGCAATCTAATAAAGATCGGCTGACAGCCCGAATCAAACGGTTTACAGGCATTGACGTCGACCCACACTCCATGTTTGATGTGCAGGTCAAGCGAATTCATGAGTACAAGCGCCAACACCTCAATGCGCTGCATATCATCACGCTTTACAACCGGATTAAACAGAATCCCCAGGCGGAGATTGTTCCCCGCACGTTTATTTTTGGTGGTAAGGCTGCGCCAGGCTACCACATGGCCAAGCTGATGATTAAGCTGATTACCTCGATCGGCGAGGTGGTCAACCGTGATCCAGAGGTGGCAGGTCGACTGAAGGTGGTTTTTCTGCCAGATTACAATGTCACCAATAGCCAGCCGGTCTATCCAGCTGCCGATCTGTCGGAACAAATTTCTACCGCGGGCAAGGAAGCCTCTGGCACCGGTAACATGAAATTTTCCCTTAATGGGGCACTGACCATTGGCACCCTGGATGGTGCCAATGTTGAAATTCGTGAAGCCGTAGGCCAAGACAATTTCTTTTTGTTCGGCCTAACCGTCGATGAGGTGCATCAGCTTAAGTCCAGGGGCTATTCTCCCCGGAGTTATGTTGAAGGCAACGCGAACCTACAAACTATCTTCCACCAGTTAGAGACCGGGGTCTTTTCCCACGGAGATAGGGCTTTATTCCGTCAGCTTATCGATAACCTTCTCAACCACGACCCGTTCCTCCTCCTTGCGGACTACCAGTCCTACATTGATTGTCAGGAGCAGGTTAGTCAGACCTATCAGGATACGGCGCACTGGACGCGCCTCTCGATTCTGAATTCAGCACGAGCTGGATATTTTTCATCAGACCGTTCAATTCGAGATTACGCCAAAGAGATTTGGAATGTGCAGTCTAGACCTGTAAACATCCAGGATCACCTCCAGGCCAATGCAGCGTTTACCGTCACCCCCACTTAGTACAGTGTCAAGACTGAAAAATTGAGTTGAGGCTAACAAGTCGTATTCGTCCTTAAGCGCTGACGCCAGAGCTGATTATGACGCTGACGCTGTATTTTTTACGTCACGGCGAGACAACCCACAGCCTCACAGGTGGCTTTTGTGGTTCGACCGATCCAAACCTCACCCCCGTGGGGATTGAAATGGCAGAGGCGTTTGCCCAAGCCTACAAAGCCACCCCCTGGTCAGCAATTTTTGCGAGCCCAATGCAGCGGACCCGAGCCACTGTTCGGCCGTTGAGTGAAGCGGTGGGCATGCCCCCTCAATTTCGGGACGGTCTCAGGGAACTGGATTTTGGCGAATGGGAGAACCGCATGCCGGACGAGGTTAAGACGCACTACGGGGAGGACTACCAGAACTGGATCACAGAGCCTGCATGGAATCCGCCTACAGGGGGTGAAACGGCAGTACAGGTGGCCAGCCGAGCGGCCTTGGTGATTGCAGAAATTGAGGAGCGCTATACCGAAGGCAATGTGCTGGTTGTAGCCCATAAAACCACAATTCGGATTATTCTTTGCCATCTGCTTGGGATAGACCTTGGGCGATATCGAGATCGCATTGCCATGCCAGTTGCATCGGTCAGTGTTGTTCAGTTTGATCGCCTAGGCCCCATGCTTCAGCGATTGGGAGACCGGTCTCATTTTCCTGAGCACCTACGCCATTGTTCAGGGACCTAGTTTTGCAGCAGGTGAGTCATGAATATTCTTGTGCTCAACGCCGGTTCGAGTAGCCATAAACTCTGTTGCTATGCCATCCCCGACGGGTTGATCGATGGGCCCACAGCACCGTTAGCCCCACTGTGGGCTGCACAGCTCGACTGGCATCCGAAACAGGAACGCGTTGACATTAACATTGAAGCCAGCCATCTAACGTATCAGACGCATCATGCGATCGCAACGCGTCAGGAGAGGCTCGCGTCCGTGATTCAAACGCTGTGGGACGGCCCCACAGCGGTATTGTCCAGTGCAAAAGAAATTGATGCCGTCGGCCACCGAGTCGTACACGGCGGCACTGACTACCAGCAGAGCGTCGTGATCACTGCTGCGGTCAAAGCCACCATCGACCGACTCAGTGAATGGGCCCCAGTTCACAATCCTATTAATTTAGAAGGGATTGAGCTGATGGAACAGGTTTTACCCGATGTGCCCCAAGTGGCCGTGTTTGACACGGCTTTCCATAGCCAGATGTCAGTGGTGGCGGCCACCTACCCCGGCCCCTACGCGTGGTTCGAACAGGGCATTCGCCGCTACGGATTTCACGGCATTAGCCATCAGTATTGCGCCCAGCGAGCCGCTCAGCTTCTAAACCGCCCCTTAGCTGAGCTGCGGCTGGTGATCTGTCATCTTGGCAATGGCAGCTCTCTGAGCGCAGTCAAACAGGGGCACAGCATCGACACGACGATGGGATTCACCCCATTGGATGGCCTGATGATGGGCACCCGCTCTGGTGCCGTTGATCCAGGCATCTTAGTCCATTTGATGCGACAGGGGCAGTCTGCAGACGAAATTGACCAGCTTCTCAATCAAGAATCTGGCTTAAAAGGAATTTCAGGAATTTCTAACGATTTAAGGGTGATTAAACGTGCGATTGAAGACGGTAACCCTCGGGCAAGTTTAGCCCGCGATTTGTATCTACATCGCCTTAAGGCCTGCCTCGGCAGCATGATCATGAGTCTGGAAGGATTAGACGCCCTGATTTTTACCGCTGGCATCGGAGAACATAGCCCCGAACTGCGAGCCGCGGTTTGCAGTAGCATGGCCTACTTGGGGATCGCGCTGGATGAGAAAAAGA
>JBCBOC010000102.1:0-8749 GCA_039821475.1 Cyanobacteria bacterium J06632_22
CCGCAACCGCGCACAAACGTTTGTGGCGGTTGCTATATAGCCGTTGCCACAAAGGCCTTTTTTGGGGTTTGTGTACGACGGCGGGGCACTGGCGACCATGCTGGGAACTTGAGCGCCAGAATTGACCCAACGTAAATGGCAAAGTCAATATTAAAGAAATCTAAAGATATTGCGGCCGCCATGGCCCGATGACCAAAGCGGCCCCGATTTTGATTGGTCATCGGGTTATGGATTAGGCGGAATAGCCACACTCGGTATCCGGCCTATGGGGTACTCGCGATCGCTTCCATCTGTCGGGTTGCTGGCGCTGCGGAGACGCGCCCGTCGCTCCGCAGCGCCCTTGCACCGGTCTACTTGCCAGAGCGGAGGATCTGCGATCGCAACTCCCCCTGACACGCTATGGTTACCAGAGGTTTAAACCAGCGCCCTGCCTAAAATGGACGGCGGGCTGCCTGACGGCAACAGGTTTTCCCCTAAAGATGGTTGAGACACCCTAAGGATACCGATGGCAGAGGAGAAGCAATACAATCACCCCCAGTACAAAAATGATCGAGAAGCCGTTAACAAGCTGATGGGCGCAGAGCCTACGGACTTTAACCTGGCAGAGCTAGCCCGGCTGCGTATCCGCTACGACGGCTTCCCTGGGGCCCAAGACATTCGTAAGGACCTAGACCGGGCCATGGCGGACTGGGGCCTCAATGAAACGGCCCTCTTTGAAAAGACCCAGGCGATCCACGCCCAAGACGAAGCCATTTATCAGCCCGGGCGAACCAAAAAAGGAGAAGACTGGAGCTAGCGGACTGGGGGGCGCAGCGCCCTCACCGCCTCACCCCAACCACTTTTTCACTGTTCAGCCGACCTAAACCGATGCGTCTACCGCCAGAAGAAGAAAGCCGAGCTCAGATCAACATCGTGCCGATGATCGATGTTGTTTTTGCTGTGCTCACCTTTTTTATCTTGGTGTCGCTGACCTTGACCCGCAGCCAAGGCCTGCCGGTGACGTTGCCAGAAGCCGCCACGGCCACCACCCAAACGGAAGCCAAACTCACCCTGACCATTACGGCGGACAATCAATTGTTTCTCAACGGCGATGAGGTGCAGCTCAGTACCTTGGCGGCCGATGTGAAATCCAGGCTAGCCCCAGGGCAGCCGGCCCTCGTGAGCATAGAGGCCGACACAGCGGCAGAGCACGGTTGGGTTGTGGCCGCGATGGATGCCCTCCGCGAGATTGAAGGACTGCGACTGGGTATCGCCACGCAGTCGCCTTGACGTGGGTCAATCGGGATGCAACGAAGTATTTTCTCTGGATCAGATAAATTTTCGATCCCATAGGGTTGTGAATTGACCTCCGTTATATTTCACCGATGTACGCTGCCCTAGAACTGATTCATGTCCTCTTGCTGTGGCTATTTCACGGGTTACAGCCCTATCTGACGCCCATTTGTTTCCTGATGGCTTGGAGCTTGGTCCTCTTGGTCCTTTGGCAACTCTTTGCTGTAGCCCGTGACGGCGTTAGTCAAGCCCATAGGCTGCACCAAATTCCCTGTGCAGACTGCCGCTTTTTTACCAATAGTCATCACCTCAAGTGCCCTGTCCATCCCAGCACGGCGATGACGCAGGCAGCCATCCGCTGTGGTGATTTTGAAACCGCAGATGTGATGGCGGCGGCCCTGGAGCGCCAGGCCCAGAATAAGGCTTTGGAGGCTCCATAACGTTGGGGCGTAGCTGCGTTACAACAGGGACAACCCCTGTCACCCGTTGCGAGACATATAGCACCCCCCCCCCTTTGCTTAGGGCAGTTCTGGCGCTCAAGGGACTAGGATAGTTGCCCAGTGGTTCGCCGTCGCCCCCCCTCAAACAAGGGCCTTTGTGGCGACGCTTGACGCCAGAATCAAGGGCGCCAGAATCAAGGGCGCCAGAATCAAGGGCGCCAGAATCAAGGGCTTCAGCGTCAGGAACTGTCCCTAGCCCCTCGACGAGCACAACTTTCCGTAAAATCTCTGACAGCCACCCGCGACAATTCCGTGGGCCTGCCCTACTCAATTGCGCATAAATTGTCTAGCGTATGGGGAGCACACCTCCGTTCCCCAGGAGGTTACGGGGGTAGACGATGTTTTCAGTTTTTATTCTGACCCATAACGAAGAGGTCGAAATTGCTCGCTGCATTGAATCTGCGCTGCTCTCCGATGACGTCATCGTGGTCGATTCGTTTAGTTGCGATCGCACCGTAGATATTGCCAATCGCTACCCCGTTCGCGTCATCCAACACGAATTTGAAAGCCACGGCAAGCAGCGCACCTGGATGTTGCGCAATGTGCCGACAAAGTACGAGTGGGTCTACATCCTCGAAGCAGACGAACGCATGACCCCCGAGCTGTTTGCCGAATGCGTCGCCACCTGCCAGCAGCCCGAACACGTGGGCTACTACGTGGCCGAACGGGTGATGTTTATGCACCGCTGGATTCGCTACAGCACCCAGTACCCCCGCTACCAGCTACGCCTGTTCGACAAGGCCCACGTTTGGTTCGATGACTACGGCCACACCGAGCGAGAAGTGTGCGACGGGTCCACTGGCTTCCTCAAGGAAACCTATCCTCACTACACTAGCGGCAAAGGCTTCAGCCGCTGGATTGAGAAACACAACCGCTACTCCACCGACGAAGCCCAGGAAACCCAAAGCCAGCTCGAACACGGTCAAGTCAACCTCAAAGCCCTGGTCTTTGGCCGCACCGAGGTAGAGCGCCGCCGCGCCCTCAAGGATCTATCCCTACGGCTGCCGGGTCGCCCAATCATTCGCTTTTTCTACATGTACTTTGTCCTAGGCGGCATCTGGGACGGGCGCCCAGGGTTTACCTGGTGCGTCCTACAGGCGTTCTATGAATACCTGATTATTCTCAAGGTTTGGGAATTGCAGAACGGGGCTCGCATTGAAGAGGCGATCACAACAAAATCCGCCACCTTAGCCTCTGGGAAACCGTCGCGTTCCGATCCCCACCATGAACTTTTGGCAGAATCGTCAGGAAACTCCTAGCGCCGGATGTTGATAGAACTATACCCCTTGGCCCTGGCCAGAACAGTTGTTTTTCCCTAGGAAAAGCGACAGGATTCAAGAGAGACGTCGTTTAGCGTTCCAGCAGAACTACCGGCTGACCCAGGTTGCGCGTCACGAAGCTTTCTGCGCCTGGGAAAGCACCCTCCTGGGGGCTCAAGCAAAATAACCCCAATAATTTTTCCGTCTCTCTGATGCGTGGCATGACTCTAAAATTTTCTTCCCTATCTGTGGCAGCGATGGTTGCGATCGCAGCCTGTAGCGCCCCATCAACGCCGCCTGCGGCCCAGCCCATCGCCCCACCACCGACAGCAGCAGCCCCAACCAACCCCCAACCAACCGCGCCAGAGTCAGACCCCGTACCCGACCCGGCCCCCAACCCCGTAGAAACGGCCCCAACGCAGGGGGCGAACTGCGTTACCTGGGCAGCATATCGCCCTTATTTTGCTGATGCTGTCCTTGACAACAATCTGAATGCCTTACCCTATATGCTACCAGGGTTTGAATCGGGCTGTGCCTTTCGGGTGGGCATGGGCTTAGGGACCAGCGTCAGCATCCTCCGCGATGGGATAGACCTGAGCACCCTGCTGACAACAACAGATCCCCCCGCAGAGACCGATGGCCCCATTCCCTGGCTAGAGTGGAATCAGGTCAACAGCGAGCAAATCGATACGCTGGTTGCCCAGGGAGATATTGTCACCTTTTACGAAGCCTGCGTGACCACTGGCGGCCACGCGAGCAACTGTGAAGGTTTCCCGGAACAGGAAGCCTACGTATTAGACGACAACACCGCCTGTTATGACGGTCGCTGTTTGACGCTGATGGGCCCCCATGCCGTCTACCTGCTGTCTATGTGGCCCTGGCCTGAGGACATTTACGATCTGCCCACCTCATTTTCTTCGGCAGAGTCCGTCGCCCGCCTCGAATACGAGACTGTCCCGCTCAACCAACTCCCAGCTGACGTGTCTACCTACGGTTTCCCCCCGGAGATTGCCCAGGCGCTCTTTGGTCGCACCGTCCTAGAGGAGGGCATGCGGCCAACTGAAATTAGCGCTAACTGGGAAAGTGAGCCCGATGGCCTGTATGTGGTTTACCTCACCAACGACGGCATGGCAGACGATTCCGTTGGCGGACAGCGCTATCGCCTCGACTTTGTTAGCGCCGATGGCGATATGCAAAAACTGGTATGGGTCGGCCAACAACATCGTTGCCTTCGGGGTGACGCTCCCGGGTGGACAACAGATCTTTGTCCTTGATTAGACCGATCAAATCAAAGGTGAAATGCATAGACTATATCCCTAGGAGAGAGGAGAGAGGAGAGAGGAGAGAGGAGAGAGGAGGATTCCGACGCCGACCTTCTCTCTCCTGATATCACAGGTGGTCTCATCCATAGCCTGACTCATACACCAATAGCACTCACAGCTCAGCCGGGTTAGTGAAATAAGGCGTTTGGGCTGAGCAGTGTTGACAGTTGATAAAAAAGTCCAGCTTTTGCTTTCGCAGCTTCGCCCGCTGCCCACAATCGGGGCAGGTCACTTTAATCGCCGTATTTTGATCGCAGTCTCCACACTTAAAGTAATAGCCATAGCGGCCATAGATAATCTGTAAACGATTGCTCTGACAGTGGCTACAGACTTTCGCCAGCGTTGTTGTTTTTTCTGAAATAGTGGGTTTGTGGGTGGCCGTTTTAGGCGGCGCGATCGGGGTAGACGAGGTGGGGTTAACGGCTGTCTTTTTCAAAGAAGGCTTTTGAGTCGGCGGGGCATTCTCCTTGGGCTGATGCTGACGCACCAGACGCTCGGCCAATTGCGTTAACGCAGCATCACTCAGGGTCGTGGGAGAATCGTCGAATACCACCTTAAGCCATCCCAGCAGGGCCTCCCCGCGGCTGTGCTGTTGCATCAAAGAGAGAATCCGGTCCGGCACCTGTTCGGCTTTGCAAATGTTGGGGGTGGCTCGGTTATCAGGGCGGTTGATGATGCCCGTATCAGAAATGGCGATCAGACTATCAATGGGTAACTTTTGAAAATCAGTCCGGGCCTTAAGCCCGCGCAGGGAAGCGAGAACCTGACGTAAAAAATCGGCCTGGCGTTGGGCCTGCAATACAGGTGACGGCATGCCCTGCCACTGTTTGCCAGACCAGCGACTCCACTCACCGTGATGGTTGACGCGAACGCGCGTGGTGACGCTTTTGCTTTCCACAATGATGAGGCCGTGGTTGTGCAAAATCAAATGATCGATCTGGGCCACATCGCCCGGACGTCGTAACCGTAGTCCGTTAATAACCTGCACCTTAGGATTGTCAGCAAAGGCTCGACGCAGATAAAAGGCCAGCTGTTGTTCGGCTTTGTAGCCCGCCTGCAGGCGCTTATCCGATGAGGTAATGCGGTCTAGCTCTTTGACAATCATCCAAGACCATCATCCAACTTGTCTACACTGATAGAGACCTACCTTACCCTACCTAACGCTATGGCCGTTCGCCTGACCTGGGACAACACGCATTTCTTCACCGATAGCCAAGACCCTCGCATCAAAAAGACGGTACAGCAGCTCGAAGCAGACATTGCTGAGTTGAAAGTGGCCTGTCAGCCCTATAGTGAACGGCTAGAAATGGCTGCAACGCTGCCCGAGGCGGACTACAGCGACCTGATCGAAAAAATCAAACGGGTGCACAAGCTGCGGGTCGACGTAATTGAGCGACTCCGCAACGTCAGCACGTTTATTTATACCCGGCTCAGCGTCGATGCCCAAGATGGAGGGGCCAATGCCTGGCAGGGGAAACTGCAGCAGCTTAGCGCCACCCTCGATCAGGCAATGAAGCCCTTACAGGTGTTTCTCATTCGGGTCAGCGACGCCTTTATCACAGCACTGGTAAGCGACCCGGTGATGGCGGAGGTGGCGTTTTTGTTGAGGTGCGATCGCAAACGCCAAACCCAGCTCCTTACCGTCCCCGAGGAGCAGCTAATCTCTGGCCTCAGCGTCACCGGCCTGCACGGCTGGGGCACCCTCTACAGCAAACTAGCAGGCACCCTACAGTGCCAGATTAACGGCGAACAAATGGGCCTCGCCAGCGCCACCAACCTGCTCAGCGACCCCGACGTCGCCACTCGTAAAGCCGCCTGGCAGGGCATCCAGTCCGCTTGGGGCGAACACCAAGAAACCGTCGCCGCTATTCTCAATGCTATCAACGGCTGGCGACTAGAAGAAACCCGCCAGCGCGCCCACACCGAAGAGCTGCATTACTTAGACAAAAGCTGCCTGCAAAGCCGCATCGAGCGCGACACGCTCAATGCCCTGATGGACACCACCTACCAGCATCGCAGCATTGGCCAGCGGGCCATTCGGGCCATGGCCACCGCCAGCGGTCTCGACAACATGGGCCCGTGGGACATTTTGGCCCCGGCCCCGGCCACTGATAAAGATGCCAAAAACTACACCTTTGACGAGGCCATCAACCTGGTGGCCGATGCCTTTAGCGAATTCAACCCCGACATGGGCGAGTTTGCCCTAATGATGGCCGAAAAGGGCTGGATCGACGGCGAACCTACCCCCAATCGCGCCACCGGCGCCTACTGCACCAAGTTTGCCGGTCCCCGCGAACCGCGCATTTTCATGACCTTTACCGGCACCATGAACAACGTCACCACCCTGGCCCACGAGCTGGGCCACGCCTGGCACAACTGGGTGATGCGCGACATGCCGCTGATGATGACGTCCTACCCCATGACCCTGGCGGAAACCGCTAGCATCTTTGCCGAAACCCTGGTCAGCAATGCCCTGCTCAAGCAGGCCGATACCCCCGCCCAAAAGCTTGCCGTCCGCTGGCAAGATGCCGAAAGCGCTGCTGCCTTTTTGGTGAATATTCCCGCCCGGTTTGAGTTTGAGCAGCGCCTGGTGGAAGCGCGCAAACAGGGCACCGTCGGCACCGCCCAACTGCGACAGATGATGGGGAGTAGCTGGCAAAAATGGTATGAAGACAGCCTGTCAGAATACGACGAGCTGTTCTGGGCCACCAAGCTGCACTTCTCCATTTCTAGCCTGGGCTTTTACAACTACCCCTATCTGTTTGGCTACCTGTTTAGCCTGGGCATCTACGCCCAGCGCGAGACCTACGGCGAAGCTTTTGATGCCCTGTACCGAGGCATTTTGCGCAACACCGGCAGCATGACCGCAGAAGAAGTGGTGATGGAACACCTCAAGCAGGACATTCGCCAGCCCCAGTTTTGGCAGGCCAGTTTAGACATTGTTGATCAAGCCGTGTCAGAGTTTGAGGCATTGGTTGCGTAGGGTGCGTTAACAACGCACCACCCAGGATGTTGCGGCGATTGCCAAGCAGGATAGCTGTACTCGACTCGGTGTCCTAACCTATGTGGCGTTAGCTATATATGCCATCTAACTAAACCAGCAGGGTGTCGATAGCTATTTCGCTGTCGCAACCCAAAATGGTAGCCGTTTTTACCCTTATGGCCGGGGTACACGAGGAAATATTGCTAACCGTGAAATTAATGCCGTTATCAGCTAAAACTCAGGCGGGTCGGCGTTAATCTCTTAAGACTGCACTTTGGCAATGTCCAGAAGTCATGGTTTTCCCAGGGAAAATTCATCGCTGCTGGATGTCGCTGAGTACATTGGCAACCCCATCATCCACCCCATCCATTCAACCAGGAGAGACCTGAATGAGCTACCTCGAGACCACAGCACAGTTTTACGGCGAAGTCGCTGAAGATCCCATGGTGGGGTTGTGCTGTGTACAAAGTACCCCGCTACAGCTGCCCGGGCTCAACGTGCCGGTACTGATGAGCGAGATGAACTATGGCTGTGGCACAACGGTCCATCCTGCTGAGTTATCTGGCGATCCAACCGTGCTCTACGTTGGCGTGGGCGGTGGCCTAGAGGCGCTACAGTTTGCCTACTTTTCTCGTCGTCCCGGTGCGATCATTGCCGTTGACCCGGTAGCGTCGATGCGGGACGCTGCAGCCAATAACCTCAAGAAAGCGGCAGAAGAGAACGACTGGTTTGACACCAGCTTCGTCGATATTCGCGATGGCGATGCCTTTAATCTGCCGATTCCCGATGCGTCGGTGGACGTGATGGCGCAGAACTGTCTGTTTAATATTTTCGAGCCCGCAGATTTGGCCAAGGCACTACAGGAGGCCTACCGAGTGCTGAAGCCCGGTGGTCGTCTGATTATGAGTGACCCCATCGCGACGCGGCCCATTCCTGCGCACTTACAGGCAGATGAGCGTCTGCGAGCCATGTGTTTGTCTGGGGCGCTGACCTATGAGGACTATACTCAGGCGCTCATCGACACAGGCTTTGGTCAGGTCGAGATTCGCGCGCGTCGCCCTTACCGCCTGCTCGACAAAGTGAATTACAAGCTGAACGAGGCGCTGCTGCTAGAGAGTCTAGACTCTGTGTCGTTTAAGGTACCGATTGCTGAGGATGGGGCCTGCATCTTTACCGGTAAGATGGCGATTTACAGCGGCTCAGAAGAGTATTTAGACGATAATGCAGGGCATATTTTGCAGCCGGGCATTCCGTTAGCAGTGTGCGACAAGACGGCGGGTAAGCTGGCCGCACGTTTTCCAGGGGAGATTATGACGACAGAGTCTACCTGGTATTACGACGGCGGGGGTTGTTGTTAGATCTTGGTAAATAGCTGATTAGTGAGTCGCTGGTTAGCAAGTGGGGGTGGGCTTC
>JBCBOC010000156.1:0-7370 GCA_039821475.1 Cyanobacteria bacterium J06632_22
CCGCCACAAACGTTTGTGCGCGGTTGCGGGCCACGTGGCTGCAATACCCAGGGTTTCCCAGCCAGAACTGTCCTAAGCGCTTGGCCCAACACGGTGCGCTGGGTTAACCCTGGAAGAAAATACGCCTATTGGGCCATTTTCTTAGAAGCAAAGTGCCGAGCGCTATAAATACAGGGGATCAATAGCAGGTATTGCCTAAGACAAGGTATAGATGAATGGCGAGATTTGCAACAGTTATGTGATGGGTTGTAGGGATCTGTTGCCAGATTTAGAGCCCTCGTTATTTATTAGGCCACGACTTTTTATTGGTGCGCGTCATCTTGCTGAGCGATCTTTCTGCGCTATCACATGAAATGTCTCAGTGCCGTTATTCCGCTTGGCGCTCAACTGAACCGCCTCTGTCGTGTGCGTCATGCAGTCATTGCCACAAAGTCCCTTGTTTGGGGGCCCCAAGCAAAGTGGCGAACGCTAGATTTCCGGGTAATCCAAAAAAATAGGCCAGTCCAACACAGGACTGGCCCCAGGGGTCACAGCTTGTACTCTCACGAGAACAAATCTTGATCTATTAGATTTATTCTGGCAGCCTGAGCCAAGCTATGGTTTGACGTTACCAATTTAGAAACGGTCTTTAGGTGTGCTAAGGGAACCGTTGCTAAGGGGGGTATACCTGCCCGCTAGCCCATCGACATAGCGGCAGCCTTTGAGACGGGAATATTCCCTATGGTGACCTGAACAGTATCGGGCTGTGCCCACAGCACTAACTGCGGTTCATAGGGCTTAGCTAAGCTTGCATGCTTGGGTAGAATTCGGAGAGAAAAGCCCTGCATGCCACTGCGGCTGTACTGGGTATCCAGGCCATACAGGCTGCTGCCGTCGGGGCCCGGCCCCTGATAGGACATTGCCATGGCGACACCCGTGCTCATGTCGCCGTCAATGCCGATGGCACCTTGATATAGCTCCACCTGTACATCTTCAGGAGACAGCGCGCCGAGGTCAATGCGGGCTGCGACCTGGAGGGGCTGCTCGACTTGAACATCACTGTCTCGGGACAGATAGATCTCTTGGATCTTCATGTCGTACCAGTGACGGGTGATGTGGGTTTGCCAGTTAGCCAGGTCTTTGGCGGGCTGATACTGGTTAGCCGAGAGCTGATGATAGCGATCGCTAGCGGCGAAATACCCCTCGTTGGCATAGTCTTGGAGCATACGCGCCGTGTTGAACAGGGGGGTGTTCAGACGGATGGCATCTTTCATTTTGGCAACCCAGCCGCGGGGGAGACCTTCGCTATCGCGGTCATAAAACAGCGGGATCACTTCGTCTTCTAGTAGCTCATACAGGGCGTTAGCTTCTACGTCGTCCTGATAGTTCGGATCGTCGTAGTCTTCGCCATTGCCAATGGGCCAGCCTGTTTTTACATAATCGGCCTCGTCCCACCAACCGTCCAGGACGCTCAGGTTGGGTAGGCCGTTCATGGCGGCTTTCATCCCACTCGTGCCAGAGGCCTCACGGGGGCGACGGGGATTGTTGAGCCAGATATCACAGCCAGAGACCATCCAACGGGCGACATGAATGTCGTAGTTGGGGACAAAAACAATGGACCGGTCGAGCCCTTCGTCATGGGTGAAGTGGATGATATTGCGGATCAGTTCTTTGCCTGGGATGTCCTTGGGGTGAGCCTTACCCGCAATGACAAACTGCACCCGGCGACCCGCATTGCCCTGGAGAATCTTGCGAATCCGCTCTAGATCGCGCAGGAACAGTGTGGCTCGCTTGTAGGTGGCAAAGCGACGGGCAAAGCCAATGGTGAGAATCGTAGGGTCTAGGACTTCCTGTGCTCGCGCCAACTCAGCTTGGGAGCCACCGCGATCTTCAATACTCTTACAAAGGCGATCTCGTACTGATACGACTAAATTTGTCCGGCGTTGTTCGTGGTTGCGCCACAGTTCTTCGTCGGGGATCTGTTTCACCTTATCCCATAGGGGATCGTCAACCCCTGCGTCAGACCAGCTGTTGCCGAGGTAACGGTCGTAAAGCTCCTGGGTGGATTTGGCCACACAGCTCCGGGCATGGACGCCGTTAGTAATGGACGTAATGGGGACTTCGTCGACTGGGAGATCCTGCCAGAGTCCGCCAAACATTTTGCGGGAGACGGCCCCATGGAGTTTACTGACCCCGTTAACATAGGTCGCCATCTTGATCGCGAGAACCGCCATGCTGAAGGGGGAGGACAGATCCCCGGCATCTTCTCGACCCAAGGCCAAAAAGTGCTCGTGGGACAGACCAAAGCGCGCTGCGTAGTAGCCCAGATAGTGGAAAATCTTATCCGGTGCAAATAGGTCAATACCCGCTGGCACAGGCGTGTGGGTGGTGAAAATCTGGCTGGACTGAGCAATTTTACAGGCTTCAGCAAAGCCCATATGTTGCTCGTCCATGAACATGCGAATCCGCTCTAGGGAGAGAAACGCAGCGTGGCCTTCGTTCATGTGGTACACCGATGGCTGAAGGCCGAGGGCTTCCAGCATGCGCACCCCGCCGATGCCCAGCATCATTTCCTGGTGAATGCGCATGTCGATGTCGCCGCCGTAGAGACGATCACAAATATCTTGGTCGTAATCGCTGTTGGGCTCAATGTTGGTGTCGAGCAGGTACAGCGGTGTGCGACCTACCTGTACACGCCAAATTCGGGCGTAAACGCGGCGACCTGGGAAATCTACAGAGATTCTCAGTTCATTGCCCTCTGCATCTTTCTCGAGATGCAGAGGCATGTTGTAGAAGTCATTGATGGGGTAACGCTCCTGCTGCCAACCGTCTGCATTCAGGTGCTGGGCAAAGTAGCCCTCTTGATATAGCAGGCCGACGCCCACGAGGGGCAACCCCAGGTCGCTGGATGATTTGAGGTGATCCCCAGCCAGTACGCCGAGGCCACCGGAATAGACCGGGAGGCAGGTGGTCAGACCAAACTCCATGGAGAAGTAGGCATAGCACTCATTGGGCACTGGGTTAGTGCGATGCTGCTGATACCAAGAACGATCGTTAAGGTAGTGCTCCAGTCGTTCTGCGGCGCGGTGCATTTGAGCGAGGAAGCCATCGTCGGCAGCCAACTCGCGTAGGCGATGCTGCTGAACGCTACCCAGCATCAGTACAGGGTTGTAGCGGCAGGACTCCCACAGCGCAGCATCAATGCGCTTGAAGAGATCGACGGTGTCGGCATCCCAGTCCCAGTGGATGTTGTAGGCCAGCTTTTGTAGGGGGGCTAGCTCTGGGGGTAGGGAGGGCGTAACGTGAAAGGTGCGTATTGGGCGCATATCGGGTTGGGGTTGTTGTGCAACTGAAGATATAAACCGTCGCCACGTCCAGCGCGGTCGTTTTTCCTAAGGAAAGCGACAGGTTTTATGGGGGACGTGGTTTAGTCTGCGCCATTTACGTCAGGACACCGAGTGAGGCTATTCTGCTCAGCACACAGCGAAATGGCGGTGCAGCCTGCTCCTAATGGATCCGGTGGCTGCTACATGATCCAATTGTGGCGTTGTTTTCTTGGAACCTGGCTGAGCTTAACAGTGTTTTTTACCGTTTATTCTCTAGAAAAAGATTAGGCGATAGACTCAACAGCACTTTTCGCCGATCCTGAAGATTTGCTTGACGGGACAGTTTCACGCAAACTTCGTTAAGTAGCGTGTCTTTTGTTTACGTATAGAGATAAATGGTTACACCTCACATTGCCACCATTCCTTTGATTCAAATGGCCTCTGGCGATTCTATTGCACTACAGGTCTATCGGTATTCCGGGAATACGCCGGGTAAAAAAGCTTACCTTCAGGCTAATCTGCACGGTGCAGAAATTGCTGGGAATGTGGTGATTCAGCGGTTGATGGACTGGCTGAGTACGTTAGATGAGCGTGCGATCTCAGGTGAAATACATCTGGTTCCGGTCTGTAACCCGTTGGGCGTCAATGCCCGGATGCACCACTTTCCCACGGGGCGCTATAGCCCCTACGAAGGCGACGACTGGAACCGCATTTTTTGGGACTACGAGAAGACGGGGGCCTCGATCACGTCGATGACGGGGGATGCTGAAACGGTGGTTAAGGCCTACCGTGCCCAGATTTTAGAGGCCTTTAAGTTGGAGCAGGTGAAGTTAGACCAGTCCCAGGGGATTTCCTTGGAACAGCGTTATCGCACCGTTTTACAATCTTTGGCGTTAGATGCTGACTATGTCATTGATTTACACAGCTCCTCTAACCGGGGCATGGCTTATCTCTACTACTTTCCCGGTCGGGAGGAGGGGGCGAGGCTGTTCTCTCTAGATTTTGGTATTTTGCTCGACGAGTATGATGGTGACGCCTTTGACGAGTCATTTATTAAGCCGTGGCTCGCGTTAGAGCGTGCCTGTGGGGCAGCGGGCCATCCGCTACGGTGTGATGTCGAGGCCTACACTTTAGAAATTGGTACCGGCATGAAAGTGGACCCGTTAGCCACCGAAAAGAGTCTACGCGGTGTTCAGAATTATCTGATCCAAAAGGGCTTGGTGAACCAAGCCTTGGTGAAACATCAGGGGCTACCCTCGGATTCGAATATGACCCTGTACAGTCGTCATCAGGTCCACAAGTACTACACCACCGCTGGCGGCATCTTGCAAAATCGAGTGGCACCTGCGGCAACAGTAGCGGCGGGTGATGTCCTGTACGAGTTGGTGCAGTTTAATAAATCGGGTCACATGCCGACGGTGCAGACGGTGAGATCGCAACATAGTGGTTTGATTTATGATGTCTCCTCCAGTGAAGTGGCCAACCAAGGCGAATATGTCCTGTCTTTGGTTGAAGCCTAGAATCCTCGCGTGTTAAGGGCATAACGTTTCAACGCTCTGTGTCCGTTTACCCCACCCCCACGTTCCTATGCCCCTGATTGCCAACGATCTCTGGAAAACCTATGGCGACACGGCAGTCGTTCAGGGGGTGCGATTTTCTCTGGAAGCGGGTGAAATTTTAGGCATGCTAGGGCCGAATGGTGCTGGCAAAACGACGACCGTGGGGATGCTCTACGGTGCGGTGCAACCCACTCGCGGATACGTTCAAGTGGATCAGTGGCAGATTCCGGCTCAGGCCAAACAGGCGCGGCAACAGATTGGCATTGTCACCCAGGAAGATAATCTCGATCCAGACTTCACCGTGTTCAGGAATTTATCTCATTTTGCCCATCACTATCGCATTACCGGGCAAGCGGCACGGCAGCGGGCGGGAGAACTGCTGGCCCAGGTTAATCTGACGGAAAAAGGCGACGCCCAGGTGAATGAGCTATCGGGCGGCATGAAGCGTCGACTCGTGTTGGCCCGGGCACTCATTAACCGACCCAAGCTAGTGTTCTTAGACGAGCCGACCACTGGACTCGATCCGGATGCGCGGCAGGATTTTTGGCGGCTGGTGCTCGATCTCAAGGCCCAGGGCACGGGGGTGCTGTTGACCACACATTATATGGATGAGGCACAGCGGCTGTGCGATCGCATTCTTCTCATGCAGCAGGGCAAAATCATCGATCAGGGCACGCCCGCCGAGCTGATCGATCGCGTTATTGGTCCAGCGGTCGCTGAGGTTGAGGGCCTGAGTCCGCAACAGGTCGCGCAAATTGGCAAAGATTTTTCGGCCTGGACGCGGTCCTTTGGCACTGGCCATTTGGTGACCTTGTCCCATGCCTCCGGCGAGGCCCTGTGGCAGCAGCTGGAGGCCCTGTCCCCCGACAAGCTGACCCGCCGGCGTGCCAATCTAGAGGATGTCTTCCTGCGTTTGACCGGTGCACTGTTGGATTGAGTCCCGATGAAGTGCGTGCCAGTGGGAGATGTCCTCGTGGGATGCGTAAATGGCGCAGGACCGCAGGGGGCAATCACCGATCCCCCGACCCCGTAAATGTGCGTTGTTTCCTGTCTGGTGGCTGCTGTATTTCAGGCAAGAACGTCCTTCCGGAATATTCGGGACTGTTGTGAATGGGATGAACCGTAGGAACTCACCTAGATATTCTGTTAACCGTTGGTGAATCTCCATTGATGCACGCAAATGTGCTGACCGAGTGTTCCAATAGTGATGGGTGATCGTGCTCATTCGGGCCTAGCAGAAATCCCGGAGAGCCCGCTTTTGATGAGAGATATGGCTGAGGTTCTCTGCGAAAATGGAGCAATGTAAGAAGATTTTTTGATCAATGCTATGGCTTTGATTTATCAAAAGATAATTGGCCTAACGCGTTTACAAAATCTCGATGTGACTAGGGTTGAAAAGATTTCGTTTTTCAAGGATTTGCTGCACAGTAGGGTTGTCGCGGCACGGCAACAGGCCGCAAACAATCAATTCTACGTAAGCAAAGAGACATGAAAAGAATCGCAGCAGTCTTCGGTTGTGCAATAGTGAGTGGCGCGTTGGTGGCTGTAGGTTCTCCTGCAATGGCTAACGAGCTTGTTATCAATGGTGGGTTTGACGACTTTGACCTGACAGAAGGCCAGCGAGGCAACCGCACGAACTGGAACTATTTTGATGGCGAGTACCTGGACGCTAACCAGGCAGAGCTAGGTTGGCAAGTCACGACCGGGGGGACGCTGGAAGTCCGGCGTGATGGGGTGGCCGGTCGTGCCCACAACGAAGGTGGCCACTTTGCTGAATTGGATGCTCACAACTATAGAGGTGAGGTGGGCGCTAACGACACGCTAGGTATCTTTCAGGATCTGGTGACTGAGATCGGTCAGACTTATCAGGTCTCTTTTGCCTATGCCGCCCGTCCTAATATTGATGGCGATCGCAATCAGTTTGAAGTCAGCTTTGGGGATACGTTTTCCCACGCGCTGGATGGGGGCAATGGTAGAACGGCGGAGGGTCGCGCTTGGAAGACCTTTGTTCAAGACATTGTGGCAACCAGTGAGCTCACTCGTTTGCAGTTCGATTACCAGGGGCGTCGAGATACCCTGGGTGCTCACCTCGATAGCGTCTCGGTAACTGCTGTTCCCGGGGCTGCTGCGGAGCAGGTGCCCGAGCCCGCCACGCTGGCTGGTCTGGCACTGATGGGGTTAATGGGGATGGGATCTGTGAAAAAGCGCCGTCAAGCCGCTGCCTAACTGGGCTTTTACAGCCGTCGCCACCAACCTGGTGGCGACGGCTATCGGTCAACCCGTTTGCGTTGTCTAGGGCAAACGATCGTTCTGGATATGACAAGCTCTTAGTCTTGACGCGGCATGAGGTCCTGGCGTCCTAGGATGCCGCGTCAACAGGAGGGGGATGCTGTAGCCGTCGCCACAAAGGCCCTTGCTTGGGGGTTGTGCGCCACGGCGGCCACTTGCGACCATACTCAGTACTTGAGCGCCAGAGATGGCCTAAGCAAAGTGGCGGTAGCGATAA
>JBCBOC010000524.1:0-3636 GCA_039821475.1 Cyanobacteria bacterium J06632_22
CCAGCCCCGCATTCTAATAAATGTCGAGGGCAACACGCCCCATCCTGATACCACCCAATTTGGAGAATCAACCCGATGAGAAACGCACTCTTTGCTGGTCTGTCCGCCCTGATGCTTACCGGTGCCCTGGTGCCCTTTGCTGAGGTCGTCCGCGCCAAAGACACGATTGTGGGCCCCGTCGAAGCTGTCACTCAGGTTAAAGCTGCCCAGCCCCAAGCCGCCAGCAAAGCCGTTACCCGCTCCGGTCGCTTCGTCACCGTAGAGCAGGACCACGCCACCACCGGCAGCGCTCGCATTATCGAAGAAAACGGCCAACGCTACATCGAGTTTGACGGGGCTTTTGACACTGCCCGTGGGCCGGCTGTCCAAGTGGTGCTTTACAACCAGGACAGTGCACCCGTGAACCTGGCAGAAGGTGACTACGCCTATGTCGGCGACCTACAGAGCTTTTCTGGCGCCCAGCGCTATGCCATTCCTGCAGACATCGACCTGGATGAGTACGAGTCCGTCGTCATATGGTGCGAGCAGTTCAACGTAACGTTTGGGTATGCCGACATTTAGAGCAGCGGTGAGGCGGTTGGGTGGTGAGGCGGTTGGGTGGGCTTTGACTTATCAAAAGGTCAAAGACATTACCCCACCTCACTCCCTCACCTCCTTACTCCCTCACTTAAAATACTTGCTCAATCTCCGCAATCTCAGGGATAAACTCCCGCAGGCGGCGCTCGATGCCCATACGCAGCGTCATGGCGGAGCTAGGGCAAGAGCCACAGGCCCCTTGCAGGCGCAGCTTCACAATCGGGCCATCGATTTCAACCAGCTCTACATTGCCGCCGTCGGCCATGAGGTAAGGGCGAAGATCGTCTAGAACCTTCTCTACATTTTCGTTGGTCAGTGCTAGCGTTTCCATAACTCTCCAAGGGGTCTAACGTTTAGCTTAATAGTAGCTTTGATAGCTGAAGTTTAGCTGAGTGGCGTGCTGGCCCTTAGGGCACAATAGGCATCTATTAATAGCCACTATTAGGAAGCCGCTGACAGTTTCTTGTGGTGCGGCAAGCTGGCCCTATGAAACCGCCTGCAATTATTCTCCAGCGATATCGGCTGGGACGATGTCTGAGCCAGAAACCAGGACGAGCTACCTACTTGGCCCACGATCAGCTCAAAGACCGGCGGGTAGTGGTCAAGCTTTTAGTCTTTTCCTACGATTTTGAGTGGCAGTGGCTCAAACTCTTCGAGCGGGAAGCCCAGTTACTGAATCAACTTGATCATCCGGGCATTCCGTCTTACCTGGACTATAGCGATATCAACGAGACCGATTTCAAGGGCTTTGCCCTAGTGCAAACCTATATTGATGCGCCGTCTTTAGCGGAGCAGATGAGCCAGGGTCGTCGATTTACAACAGATGAGATCCGTCAGTTGGCCACCAGCCTACTAGAGATTTTGATCTATTTGCAGGGCTATCAATCGCCGATTTTGCATCGGGATATTAAACCCAGCAATGTACTGTTGTGCGATCGCACTGCCCATAGTCCCGGCCAGGTCTACTTGGTCGACTTCGGCGCAGCCCAGGCAGCATTACCCGCCACAGAAGGTACCTTTACTGTGGTTGGCAGTTATGGTTACACGGCCCCCGAACAGTTTGCCGGTCGGGCAACCTCTGCATCGGATTTGTATAGTCTGGCAGCGACGCTAGTGCATTTGGCCACCGGCCAACACCCAGCAGACTTACCTCGCAAACATGGCATGCCGAAACTTCAAAACATTCTAGCTGACGACATTGCACTCAGACAGTGGCTCCAGAAGCTGTTAAATCTTGATCCTGAAGAACGGCTACCCGATGCGCAAGCTGCTCTTTCGGCCCTTCAAACCAAAGATCTAGGCCGCGACATCATCCTTGCCCCAGCCCCTAGTCAGGCACGCTGTAGCCTTCACTCAACCGGTGAGACATTCACCGTGCTGGCCCCACCCCAAATCCCGTCATTACCAGGGATGGGCTGCGGCCTGATCTTAGGCGCTCTATTGATTTCCGGCCTTGTCGTCCCAGCCTTTACAGGGATAACCGCCTATGTGGTTTTAGGCGGTATTGTGTTGGGCTCTGTTGCCTTAGGCAATCTCCTCTGGCGGCGTCATCGCTATCTGGTAAAGAACGGAAATATCAAGCTACAGATTGACGCAAAAACCATCAGCCTCTGGAAAGTCGGTTATAAGGAAGTCCGTCTTCAACAGCATTTAAGGACCGGACAACTCAAGGTCGAGCGCGTAACGGAACACTATATGAGTGTCACGCAAGCCAACGGAAAGATAACTCGACGCAACAAAGAGTCCAACAAAGCATACGTTCAAATTGCAATTCAAAACATTCCCTCTGCTCGCAATGTCACCTTAGTAGCTGTTGGCAATCGTCGCAGCTATTGGCTAAGCACAGCAGAGTCTCAATGGCTGGCCACTACTCTCGGAGATTGGCTGCAATGTCCTGTTATTGAAGTGGAAGTGAGAGAAAAGCAAAACACCTGAGCCGAAACGAACCTAACAATCAGCTGCTTGGGATGCAATCAACTGTTGTACCTTACCAACTACCGGATTATATTCCGGCCCTTTTCGTCGAGCATTTTCCTCAAAGGCCTTCTGCTCGTCTTCCATCATCAGCACATCCTGTTCGATTAAGCCTTTGAGCAACGGTCTAGCCGAGTTAAAGGTGAGGCGCTTAATAAAACGACGGAAGCGAAGAGATTTCTTATGCAGGCGAGGAAAGGCTCTCAGAGACGTGAAATGTAGCAAATAGGCCCGCGTCTGCGTCTCACTCACCGGGCAAAAGAGACAACAGATTCTAAAGTCATCCCCTAACACGGCGCTCCAGTTGGGGTAGGGGTAGCTGACATCCAGATTAGTGGGGCGCAGCTTCCGCATAGCCGGAATGGCGAGCTGGGCAACGGACCAGATTTTGTCGATTTTGTAGTAAGTCTCAGCATCGTAATGGGCATCTACACAGGCATCCGTGGCTTCTATATCGCGCAGTCTCGGGTTAGCCCAGGCCTGCAAATTATCGTGCAAGCGCCCGTGGTACATGTCCATCAGGTTCTCAATGAGAAATGAGAAATGGGCGTTGACGTCAATCGGCGCAACCGAAGCAATGTAGTTGAGGTGGTCCCATTCCGGTAGGCTAAGGGGCTGAATATTCTGCGTCTGTAGCAACGCTAAGTCACCAGGGTAAACCCAGATAAAACCATCCTGTTCTCGCACCGGATAGGTCCGCAGCCGACAGTTGGGCAGACGCTGTTTTTCGTTGAGGTAGGGAATGTCAACACATTTACCTTCGGGGTCAAACTGCCAGCCGTGGTACACGCACTCAATCTGGTCACCATGAACTTCACCGTGGCTAAGCCGAACCTGACGGTGGGGACAGCGATCTTCAAGGGCCTGGACCTGTTGCTGAGTATCTCGATACAGCACAATAGGTTCGTGCCACAGCACAACCCCTTTAGGCTGCTGAGTTATCTCGGTGCTGAGGGCGACGGCGTACCAATGGTTAAGATTGATGGGGGCACGGCGAACTTGAGCCATCGAGGGGGCGACAGCCCGGGCAGATGTTGGCGGCGCATCGGCACTGAGGGGCGGATTGGCGACCGCAGTCGCGCCATC
>JBCBOC010000361.1:0-4869 GCA_039821475.1 Cyanobacteria bacterium J06632_22
CATTCACGGGGCTGACGGATGCACCGTTCGAGCTGCCACCGCTGAATTTGTCACTGTTTCAGACTTACTTAGGTGCCATGATGCAGTCTGGGACTTTGCCGCCAGTGCCGACATAATTATTGTTACTGATTTATTCGGTGGGCTGTGCCCACCCTACTCCCTATTCCCCACTCCCTACTCTCCACTCCCCCTTTCCCCTGACCGAACGCTATACCGACTACAACAACTGGGCCTGGCTCTACAACCGTACGATGGGGCCAGAATATAGCCAGCCTCAGCTGCAACTGCTAGAGCGGGTGTTGCTGCCCCATGTGCCGAAAGGCGGCGAGATTCTTGACCTTTGCTGTGGCACAGGACAGCTGATTCAGCCCCTGTTGGCGTCGGGCTATCAGGTGACGGGGCTAGACGGATCGCAAGAGATGCTGAGTTATGCCCGTCAAAATGCGCCTGAGGGGACCTATGTGTTAGAAGACGCTCGCACCTTTGACCTGCCGGAAGCCTTTGATGGAGCCTTTTCCACTAGTGCGTCGCTCAACCACATTATGAGCTTGCAGGAACTGTCTCAGGTATTTGAGCGGGTCCACCGTTCGCTAAAGCCGGGGGGGGGATTTGTCTTTGACCTGAACCATCCGAGTCAGTTGGAGCGGTGGTGGCGAGGGCAGCCCACCGAAGGTGAAATCAGCCGCTACTATGCCTGGATGATTACCCCCCATTACGATTCCAGCCTGGCCCAGGGAGCTTTCGATGTCAAAATCTTTCAATCTTCCACGCGCAAGTTAGGCTGGTTAGAACGACTGCTCTCACCGCTCAAGCAACTGACCTACAACCTGCTCAGCCGTCCCCGTTTTATTGGCCTGCGCCTAAAGCTGCTGCAAAACTTTGCTCGCGTTGAGCCCGGCTGGGAATCAAAAACCCTCTCCTACCCGATCACGGGGCATCCCATTGGCGCGGTCAAGGCCGCGTTAGAACAGGTGGGCTTTCGCCATGTCAGCGTTCAAACCATTGATGGTGCACCGGATATTGACAACAATCATTCGGCCCACTTTATTTGCACTAAACCGCAATTAGTCGCCGCACCAATGGCCCCTGACCGTGCCTCTATGGCCGCACCTGAATAACCGATCTCCTTGCCCTCAGCTACCGGTCCTCACCATGACGCTTACCTCTGCCACCAATCAAACCCAGCATCGCCAGTCCATCATTGATCGCTATACCCAGCGTACGGCCCAGTCCAAGCAACTGGCGGTGAACAATCGGGCAGTGCTGGCCGATAAAAGCTCCATTGGGGTTCAGTTCTCTCCAGAAATCAAAGAGATCTGCTATCCACTGGTGGTGGCAAAATCGCAAGGCGCAAATCTTTGGGATGTGGACGGCAATCAATATATCGACATTCTCATGGGACTGGGCACCTACTTGTTTGGCCATAATCCCCCGTTTATTCAGGCGGCCATAGAAGACCAGCTGCAAACGGGCGTGCCCATTGGTCCCCAGTCGGAACGGGTTGGGCGAGTGGCTAAGCTGGCCTGCGACCTTACTCGCATGGACCGGGTTACCTTAAGCAACACGGGTACTGAGGCAGTGATGACGGCGGTGCGTATTGCCCGCACGGCTACCCGTCGCTCAAAAATTGCGGTGTTTACCAATTCGTACCACGGCCACTTTGACGCGGCCCTCATGCGTGCGCCGCTGAGTGAATATGCCCGTAAAAAGGCTGTTCGTGCCACTAGTCGTAAACCCTGGCTGGCACCAATTAACTGGCTGCTAAACCAGCGCATTAACAGTCGAGCCGTACCTGCTGCGCTGGGGGTACCTGCCGCCGTGGCCCGTGATGTGATTGTGCTGGAGTATGGCAATCCCCAGTCCCTCAAGGTGATTAAGGCACACCGCAAAGATCTGGCGGCAGTGCTGGTCGAACCGGTGCAAAGCCGCTGCCCCGAGCTACAGCCGCGAGAGTTTCTACAACAGTTACGACAGGTCACAACGGCTATCGGCACCGTGCTGATTTTTGATGAAATGGTGACGGGCTTTCGCATTCACCCTGGCGGTGCCCAGACTCATTTTGGCATTCGGGCCGATCTGGCCACTTACAGCAAAATTGCCGGAGGCGGTCTGCCCCTGTCGATCATTGCCGGGCGATCTCACCTGATGGATCATATCGATGGCGGTCAGTGGCAGTTTGGCGATGACTCTGCACCTCAAGTGCCGACAACATTTTTTGCGGGCACCTTCTGCAAACATCCCCTATCTCTGGCCACGGCAGAGGCCGCGCTCAGTCGTATTAAGGCAGAGGGAGTAGCGCTACAGACAGGGCTGACCGAAAAAACAGTGGCCCTAGTGGATCGGCTCAATGGGTTTACGACTGACGCCGATCTGCCAGTGCGGTTTACCCAGTTTGGGTCATTTTTTGCGATCGCACTTACCCAAAGCCGCATCTCTCCCGATGCCGTCACCTTACTCTCCTATCACCTGCTCAATCGCGGTATTCACCTGCGCGGTGGTGATAAGGGCGGATTTCTCTCGGCGGCCCACACAGATAGTGATATTGACGCGATTTACACCGCCTTTTGCGAGGGATTAACTGCCCTCCGTCAAGCCGACTTCGTCTGACTGTTTCTCACCTCAATCTCATTTACTCACCCTATAGGAAATCGTCCCTATGACTTACACTACTCAAACAATTTATCGTGTCGTTATCAGCAACGAAGGTCGCTATTCTATTTGGCCCGAATACAAAGAGATTCCTTGGGGATGGCAGGCAGAAGGCACCGTTGGTGACCGTCAGGTATGTCTGGAGCACATTGCCAAAGTTTGGACTGATATGCGGCCCCTAAGCCTGCAGACTGCAATGGGTGACGGGTCTGCGGCTACCGGTCCCTCGGGCGCAACATCCCCTGCCCCATCATCCACTTCAGCGGTTTAACGACACTAGGGGAATGCCCATGACACCAGACGATCAGCCACCTGCGCTAGATTTGCTTGTGCCCTGGGACATTCCCGTGGAGTACCGCTTGAGCGATGCTGAAAAAATAATTTTAGAAGAGAGCCTGAGACGATTACTCAAGGCGCTGCAAGCGCCCAAACCTGAGCTAGCCCAGCAACAAATTGAACAAATTTTAGCGGAGTTGGCTCAGCCCACACCTCAGGCAGCTCAAATTATTTCAACTAAAACCTTTCTAAATTTAGACGACGTCGGAGATTATGACCGCTATTTTGGTGTTAACCATATCCAGACTAAAGATATTACCCTTTGCCTAGTGCGGGGGCTGCTGGTCACTTGCCAACGGTTTATGGTGCTCTGGCATCAAACGCCACAGCTAGATCCCCATCGGGTATCTCAACAAATCCAGGGATTTATCAGCTACGTTCACCTGCTAGCCCGTACATTCTCTTTAGACTCTCTTTAGAAAGTCGGTTACCGAAAATCTGTCATATAAAACTTTTTATGATCTCTACGGCTTCTCAATCGATTTGGCAAGGCTTTCACTGGTCGTTTTTTATTAATGTGCAGGGTTTAATTCTCTGTCTCAGCCGGTTTGAGGCCCAGCTTGCCCTGGGTAACCTCGACCAGGCCCAAACTGAGCTAGAAACGGCTACTGACCTAATGCTGGCATCGGGTGCCGCAATGGAGCTGGCTGGCAGTTTCAACCGCGACGCTTACGAGCGAGATGTACGCCAGTCAATGACGCCGCCCCAGGTCCGGTCTGACAACTTTAGCGGCCTAATGTCTTGGGAGCATGCGGCTTTAATGCAGATTTGGAAACGGCTGCGACCGGCGTTTAAGGCCTTACCTGAGAGTTTACGTCCCCAGCACGAGAGATTCATCCAGGCTTACCAGGAATTGGCGAGTGCCCATCGGGCCGTTTGCGAGAAGTTTGGTGGGGCCGAAGGGGGCAGTTTACGCTTTGACAAGAGCTGTGCAGTTAAAACGCTGGACAAGTTTGAACAAACGCGACTCGGTCTGATTGCACCCGAGCAGGCTAGCCGAGGATGCCCGATGCATATGGGCTAGATGATTTTAGGCTAGATAGTTTTATAGAAGATCTGAATGACAATTATTACTGCAGTACAAAAAGATAACCAGGTTGCGATCTCATGCGACACCCTGATCACCCGAGGTGGGGGCGGCATCAAGTCTCTAGCCACATATCAAAGCAACCCCTCTAAGTTACTGGAATACGGAGACAGTATTCTAGGCTTCACCGGTAGCTGCGCCGTTCGGCGAATTTTTACAGACCTACTCAAACGTGGCAAACCGTCTAACCTCAGCTCTACAGAAGAAATTTTCCGTTGGCTCCTCAGTAATCAGGCCACTCTTAAGTCTGAGTATTTCATCAAAACCGATAACGGCAACGATAAACGCCAACCGACAGAATCCCAATGGCTCCACGCCCTGTTGGTGAATCCCCACGGAATTTTTGTAATCACAGCCTATCGAGAGGTGAGTGAATTTTCTAAGTTTTGGGCAATTGGTTCTGGCAGTCGATTTGCGCTGGGGGCATTGGAGGTGCTGTATTCGCAGAACCTAGGCGCCGCTGAAATTGCCCACGAGGCTGCACGGGTAGCAACGCAGTTTAGCCCAGAATGCGCTGAGCCTATATTGGTCAAAAGCATGGAAAGCGCCAGGAATAAGGCGACAGAGTAGGGCCGCAAAGAAGCAGGTTATGATGGAGCATCGAGGTAAAGCAAACTTGCCGTCTGAGGGAGGTGTAGCATGGTCCAGACCCCAGCAAAGCCAGTATCGCTGGAGGCCTTCTTACGCCTACCAGAAACGAAGCCCGCCAGCGAATATGCCGATGGTAAAGTTATTCAGAAGCCCATGCCTCAGGGAAAGCACAGCAGGCTGCAGGACAAATTCGTCAAAGTCGTTAA
>JBCBOC010000602.1:0-3196 GCA_039821475.1 Cyanobacteria bacterium J06632_22
GGCTAAAGCGGCGACTTGAATACCAAATAGCGCATTGACTGCTAATTTCATAGCCATGGCCTGGGTGGGTGTGCCAATCGCATGGATGTTTGAGATGCCCGCAGATGAAAGTACGGGGTGAACTTGGGCAAACACTTCAGTGTCTCCTCCCAAGAGCCCAATCAGACTTTTTGCTTCCGCTTGGGGGCGCGACCCTACCACGGGCAAGACTAAAAAAGGTTGGTTCTGGTCGCCCAAAGCCTTAGACAGTTGTCGGGTCCAATCTACGGTGAGGGTGCTGGCTGAGATCGCAACTGCGCCCCGCTTTAACCCCTGAATGGCTCCGGTCTTTGCCGCGAGCCACACCTGGCGAGACGCGGCATCATCGCGCACCATGCTGATCACCACATCGGCCCCCTCGGCTGCCTTGCAGGGCGTCGCCGCATAGGTTGCTCCCTGGTCAATTAGCACCTCAGCTCGCGCACGGGTGCGGTTGTAGACGGTGACGGCGTAGCCTGCCTGCATCAGGTTTTGGGCTAGGCGGGCGCCCATCGCGCCGGTTCCTAATAGGGCAATCTGCTGCATGGGTGATCTCCATTACGATGTCGCTCTTGAGCTTAGTTCGTGGACAAATAGCAATAAACCTACTGCATTGCATTAAAATCGTGCGTAAATTGCATGAATAGAGGGCTTATGGAGGTATCCACCCTGCAGCTGTTTGTGGCGGTTGTCCGGCAGGGCAGCTTTGCGGCTGTGGCTCGCGATCGCAATATCGACCCCAGTTCGGTGTCCCGTGCGATCGCAAACCTGGAAACTGAGCTGGGCGTGCGCCTGTTCCAGCGCACTACCCGGAAGCTCTCCCCCACCGAGGCTGGCGCTACCTACTTTGAGCGCATTGAACCCTTGGTCGAAGACCTCCAGCAGGCGGGGGACCTCGCAGCAGAGATGGCGGCCCAACCCAAAGGGCAGCTCCGGGTGACGGCCTCCGTCTCTTTTGGTCTCAAGTGCATTGTGCCGCTACTGCCAGCCTTTCAAGACCGGTATCCGGCCCTGACCGTGGATCTGCTGCTGACCGACGCAGTTGTAGATCTGCTTACCGAACGTGTTGATGTGGCCATTCGACTGGGGCTTCTGGCCGATTCCACCCTCATCGCCCAGCGCCTGATACCCACCCGCTACGCGGTTTGTGCCAGTCGTGATTACCTGGCACGAACCCACGTTATTCGCTATCCCACAGATCTGACGCAGCACAACTGCCTACGCTTCCCTTTGGCCGGTTTTCGGTCGCAGTGGTTGTTTCGGGACCGCCAGGACAACGTGACCGGTGTCAACGTACAGGGGCAAACGGTGATTTCCAATGCCGTGGCATTGCGAGACTGTGCGGCGGCGGGCATGGGGTTAGCGTTGCTGCCCCACTGGCTGATTCGCAGCGAGATCAGTGACGGCACGCTGGTCAACGTTCTGCCTCACTATGACGTGACGGCAACCGATTTTCATACCGCGGCCTGGTTGGTGTATCCCTCCCGTCGATACATCCCGGCTAAGGTGACAGCCTTCAGTCGCTTTTTCCAGGCCGCGCTCACTGCACCGCTTTCCTGACTAGATTCAGTAGGCCAGCCTCATCAATCATGAGATAGGCGACTGCTGCGTCCCCCCGGTTTCGCCACCACCTCTTGATCAAGGAGGCTTAGCGGGGATCGCCTGAAAGATGAATAGTCGAAATCATGATGTGCTTCTACTTAACGACCTTAGGTTCAGGCTCAGGATGCACGCTCAACGGGCGAAATTGATCTGAAGAATGCGACGTGCAATCGCTCCCAGGTGGCGCTGGATCGCCTGCACTGGACGTCAATGGGTTTGATATACCGCGGGCAGCGACTCTTCGGAATTGTTCTGCCAAAGCGCTGTCATGCCTAGGGTCGATGCTGTCTCAGCACATGTCTGGTTAAAGCATACTAAATGGTCAATCTCGGGTAGTCGTGCTTGCAGCGTTGCTAGGGCATCTGCAGCTTCAGCATGACGATCCATAAACAGAAACACAAACTGCAACGATGGGTTGTGAAACATCAGCGAAAAGTAATGACCATAGCCCGCAATGCCGACCCGCTGAGCTGATGTCAATGCCTCGGTCATAAACTCAAGCTGGCGACCATCGTAGAGTTTGGAATAGATGGTGCGATCGCGAGTCCATTGGCTGCTATACCAAATGGGATGCTGACCAATGTAATAGTCTGACGGCAGCATGGGCTTAGTGAAATTACAAATGCAGGCGTACAGCAAAATCGCCAAACTGACCCAACGCCAGGCTATGAGCCCCCATGGTCGAACCTTGAGATCTTGCAAAAACGTTGCCACACAGAGCCCCGTACAAACAAACGCCAGGGTGAAAAATCGCGTTTTCCAGGGGGACCAGCCCAGTTTGTAGCTCATGGCACCGACGAGGCAAAGCGCTAGCAGCCCTGTGATTCGCGTCAGACTGCGCCCCCGAATCACTGCCCAGAGCACCGCAGGAAAGATTAAAACCACACTGACCGGGCCAAACCAAGAGATGTCTTCATGGGCCTCCCAAATCACCTCAAAGGGTCGCCAGGCGATGAAGGCAGCTTTGCCGACATCGTTAAAGAGCGGCGCAAACAAACCGTCATACAGTCCTTGCAACGCGTCAATGATCGATTGTCCAAGGATGGCTTGCGTCAGGTCATCCACTGGCCTCAAGAAATGCAGGCTGTGAAATCCATACCGGGTCAAATTAGCCAGCGCCCCCCAGACACCGTCATTGTTTTGGTTTTTTAACGCGAGTTCTGCTGGGCCGAGCCATTCGCCATACTGCTGGTAGTTGTCCCAAAAGAGCCAACCTTGTGACAACACTGCTGCTGGTAACAGGCTAAGGAGTACGACTCGCCGATGCTGAACGGTCAATTGCACCAGCGGCGCTAGCCTTCCCTGCTGAATGATAAGCACCAGCCAGAGCAGTACAAAAAAGATCGCGAACAGAATAAACGAGGTTTTAACGGCCACCCCAAAGCACAGCGTTAGGCCTAGGCCTAATAGGGCTTCTATTGTCGGCATACGCAACCAGCGATCTCCCCAGACCAAGCAAGCTACGGCTACGGCTGCGACAATGATGTCGTTTTTGGTCGCTGTGGACTGATAGACAATTTCGGGCAGACCAGCGATGACGAGCGCTGCTGTAAGTGCGACTGATTGACTGACCTTA
>JBCBOC010000309.1:0-5387 GCA_039821475.1 Cyanobacteria bacterium J06632_22
AAGACCTTCGACGATTTCACTACCGCTCTATTTCACTATTTCACCGTCATCGCCGACCCTAATGCTTAGTGTTGACAGACCAATAGTTGTTGGTCCACACGGGGTGGATTTTTATGGCCTGACGGACAAAAATCCACAAAATTGCTTGTGTGGGCGGACACCGTTTTGTATGGTGTGGGTTGAAACGTTGCCCTGCCTACTCGTGGAGTCTCCGTGCCGGAGCCAGAGTGCCTAGGCAGGGTTGCACAAGTGAGCCCTGAGCTATGCTGACCAGCGTTGATCGGCTGTTGTTTGTTCGAGGCGTCCCCATCTTTACGGAGTTGCGGGACGACTTTCTAGTACGGCTAGCGTCCATCATGGACGAACTGGCCTTTCCCACCAACCATACGATCTTTACCGAGGGGCAGGAAGGGCGCTCGCTCTATATTGTGGTATCGGGCCGAGTGCGGGTCCACACTGGCGAGAAAGAGCTCGCTCGGCTGCCCCAAGGAGCCTGCTTTGGGGAAATGTCATTGTTTGACGCGGAACCTCGCTCCGCTTCAGTCACGACCCTAGAAGACTGCGACTGCCTGGTGCTGACTCAGCAGCAACTATATGAAGCCATTGACGAAACCCCTGGCATTGCAGTGAATATTATTCGCCTGCTGTCCAAGCGCATTCGCGAACTCAATCACAAACTCAATCAAGAAATCAACAGTAAGACCACACCGGCACTCTCAGAAACCGTTGCCCAAGAGGTGGCTTCAACGCTCATGGATGCCAGTCCTGGGCAGCGGCCTATCCGCCCCGAGGCGGTTCCTGTCCTGGCCGGGCCCGAAGCAGAGCCTGCTAATCCCCTGTACGAGGGGCCTTGGCCGCATTAGCGACCTTCGGCGTGATCAACGTTTCCTCCCCTAGGTAACCCTATGGCCCGTAAGGACTGGCAAACTGGCAAGCTCTGGGAGCGGCTCAAGACTCAGACTCAGATAGCATTGGAGACTGGTGCCCTGCTGCCTATTGCCACCACCTACGAACTGGTCCAATCGGGCAAGGTAACGTTTATCGTGCGTCTGGCCACGAACCTAGCCCGCAAGTCTAAAGCCACTAAAAAACAGCAAAAAAAAGATCCCAATTTTAATCCGTTTTTGCCCTACGACGAGGACCTGTACGTCTGTGATATTTCGGACACGCATCTGTGTTTGCTAAACAAGTTCAATGTCGTCGATCATCATCTACTGATCATTACCCGAGCGTTTGAGACTCAGGATAGCTGGCTCAAGCTAGCCGACTTTGAGGCGTTAGCCCTGTGTCTTGCCGAGATTGATGGGTTTGCCTTTTATAATGGCGGGCCGGTGGCCGGGGCCAGCCAGCGGCACAAACATTTACAGCTGGTGCCGCTACCCATGGTTGCCCCTGACCCTGGCCTACTCGTCGACCAGCTCACCCCAACCCAAACGCTACCGTTTCGTTGTGCGATCGCACCTTTCCCATCTGATGCGCCGCCCTCGGGGAAGCAACTGCTCAAAACCTACGCCCAACTGCTAACCGCTTTGGGCATTGGTCCAGAGCCAGCCCAGCCCAGCGCAGAGCCAGCCCAGCAGCAGTTTCCCTACAACCTGTTATGCACCCGTCGATGGATGATGGTCGTACCGCGATCTCAGGAAAGCTACAACAAAATTTCGATCAACGCCCTAGGTTTTGCGGGTTCGCTGCTGGCTAAAAACCAGGCACGCCTAGACTTGATCAAAGCAACCGGCCCGATGAATATTCTTCAACAGGTAGGCGTTGCCGCTGAACTTGAAGGGTCTTAAGCAACCCGTCCAACGCTATACCCGTCGAGGGGTTGGTCGCCTCGTTCAACTAGAGTTCTCGTAACCTTACTTCTAAGGAAACAGGCCTATTTCCTTCCAAGACTGACCTATCGCTCGGCGTTGGTCAATCGCTTAGGACAATCCTGGCGCTCAACGTCTTTCTACCCGGTCCACTGTTGTCGAAATCGTTCGATTCGATCCATCAAGCTCTCATTCGACAGGCGTGAATTCAGTCGCTCAACCAAAAGCGGAAATGCAAACGGAGAGGGGCGCTTGGTGGTTTGCCAACACAGCTGCATCTGCGCCAACCGCCCCAGCGTTTCGGCCAGTCGAGGACTGTCTAACTGTTGCACTAGGACCTCTTGTTCAGCCTGCTGGAGCAGTAAATTATCCGGCTCGTACTTAGTAAACACGTCATAAATCAGCGATGAACTAATTTGCAACTGATCCGACGTTTTGCGCGCAGACGGGTAGCCCTTAAACACCAGACCCGACACCTGGGCAATGCCCCGAAACCGGCGCTGGGTCAGTTCAGAGATATTTAAGCTTTGCTTGAGTTCCGCATCCAGATCGTCACTATTAAAAAACGCTGACGAAAATAGTGCTTCAAATGGATAGCCCTTTGGTGCTAACAGCTCAAAACCATAGTCATTGACCGATACCGTAAATGTCGCCTTTTGCTGCTGCGCAAACCGATAGGCCCAGAGAAACCCCAACCCCTCATGCACAAACCGCCCCTCAAACGGAAAAACGTACAGGTGCTGACCCTCCCGGCTTTTCCAGGTTTCGATCAGCAGCTGGTTAGCCTCTGGTAAATGAGAAATCTCATCTTGAGCCGCTAAAATCGGTAAAATGCAGCCGATTTCTGGCCCCATTGCCGTTGCAGCCTTGACCTGATTCAACTCCTGCCGCAAAAAGTGACTGAGACAGTCAGAGATCGCTAAGTTTCCCCCAGCCCAAGTCGGAACAACGGTAGACTTCTTTCGAGTATTTTTCACATATAGCGTCATATCCTTCATCTGAAAGAACTCCAGTTGCCGACCCGAGAAGAAAAACACATCACCTTTTTTTAAACGAGAGACAAAATTCTCTTCGACGGTGCCGATTTTCTTTCGGTTGGTGTAAGCAATGTGAATCTGTTGATTGCCGGTAATCGTGCCAATACTCATGCGGTGCATACGAGAAATCTGAGCTGAAGAGACCTGATAGCGGTCACCTTCACGTATCAGTTTGCGGTAGCGGGGGTAGGCCTTTAAACACTTTCCCCCCTGCTCTAGAAAGGTTATTATCCAGTCAAATTCCGACTCAGTCACTTGCTCGTAGGACACCGTCTGCCGAATTGCAGCCAACGTTACAGCGGGGTCTACGCCATCACCACAGGCCAGAGTCACTAAATGCTGTACCAGTACGTCGAACGGTTTGAGTTGTGGGTGACGCGACTCAATTACACCAGCGGCTAACCCTCGACGAAAGGCCGAGATTTCTAATAGTTCTAGGGCATTGGTGGGTAAAAAAAACACCTCAGAGGTGCCCTCTGGAATATGGGCCGACCGCCCGGCCCGCTGCAATAACCGCGCCAGGTTTTTGGCACTGCCAATTTGCACCACCCGCTCTACCGGCTGAAAATCCACCCCTAAATCTAAAGACGACGTGCACACGACCCACTTAATCTCTCCGGCGTTTAACCCGGCCTCAATCGCTTGCCGCGTGTCAAAGTCAATGGAGCCGTGATGGAGGGCAATGCGGTCTTCATGGTCAGGCACTGCAAACGAGAGGGCCTGAAACCAGCGTTCTGCCTGGTTACGCGTGTTGGTAAAAATCAGCGTCGATTTTTCAATATCTAACGCCGTCACTAGGGCCTCAAACATTCTCAATCCCAGATGCCCGCCCCAAGGAAAAGTATCCACCTGATCGGGCAAGATACTTTGAATGTGGGTTTCTCGCTTCAGGTCCGACTGCACAATGACAGGCCGAGTGCCCAGCCCGACCGCAGTTTGTGCAGCCTGTGGCAAATTCCCCAGGGTGGCGGACACGGCCCAGGTCTGCATCGTGGGCTGTAGAACCCGCAACTGAGACAGGCAAAGTTCGGTCTGGGTGCCCCGTTTGGTACTCATCAGCTCATGCCACTCATCCAAGATCACGGCCCGGAGACCGCCAAAGCGCTTCTGGGCGTCTTTATAGGACAGCAACACCGCTAAGGATTCAGGGGTGGTAATCAGAATATGCGGCATCTTTTTGATCTGCCGCGTCTTTTGGGATGATTTAGTGTCCCCTGTGCGAGACTCCACCGTTAGGGGCCAGTCCATCTCTTCGATGGGTCGCTGGATGGACTTTTGAATGTCTCGTGAGAGGGCACGCAGGGGGGTAATGTAGAGCAGCTGCAACCCCGTAGTGGGCTCAGCCAGCATCTGGGCAATGGGTCCCATCACCGAGGCATAGGTTTTGCCAGATCCCGTGGGGACCTGGATGAGACCGCTTTTGCCTGCCAAGTAAGTTTCCCAGGTTTCTCGTTGGAACGTTAGGGGCTGCCACCCTTGCCGGGTAAACCAGTCTTCGATGGGTTGTAGCAACTTAGTCTGCAAATTAAACGCCTTATCCGCTGGGCCTTGTATAAATGTTTGCAGGGATTACTCAGGCCAACCACGTGGCTAAAGATAGCCCAAAAACAGAGAGACTTGACCTCACTAAATGTTCGAGTCATTTTGGAAGTAACATTCTGACTTCTCTAGCCCTGGAATATTTTAATCTCTAATGCCTTCAAAAAAAAATAACTTTATTCGTTTCACTGAATACGTTGCTGTCTCAACGTCGGTAGTGGGAAGCGTTGCTGCTATACTTACTCGTCAACTGGCTTATGCAGTAGCACCGTTTTCTGTTGCCTTAGCCCTCAATTTGCTGTCCCGTCGTCAGACTGAGCAGCACATGCAGCGGCAGATCGCCCAATCGCTGAATCAGCTATCGAGTCAAACAGAGACCTTTAGCCAGCGCCAGGATGAACTGCAGGCAGCACAGCAGACCTTAGGTCGGTCCCAGCAGGAGCAACTCGAAAAAGTACAAAGCTTCTTCGAAACATCCTCAGAAGCGCTACAGGTTGCCAGCAACGAGCAAATCCATCAGATTTGGCATCAGGTCAAGTTACTACAAAGCCGTTTAGACAAACTTAATGATCAGCAACATGAGCTAAATCGTGCCTCCCGGATCGAAAGGCTACAGAAAAATATAGACGAGATTACTGATCACTTGCGCGTTCTTTCGAACACTCAGTGGGAACAGCGATTAGCCGAGATAGAACAAGCTGTACTCAATTTTGACACAACCGCAACAGCCCGCCTAGCTGTAGACTATAAAACGCTTCGAGACGATTTTGAGGCGAAGAATGCTAGGGTAACGCAAGATCTTGATGACATCAGAAAATATCTCAGGCAGTCGTCTTTAACCTTTCCCTCTCGCGATTTAGAGGACCAAAGATCCGACATTGAGTCTCATGATCTCAAAGACCTGCTGGATCAGGCTATTCCAAGACTGCCGACAGATGAGAACTTTGATGTAGATATCAATTTAGGTATTGACTTTGGCACAGGATTTACCAAGGTTTGT
>JBCBOC010000432.1:0-4351 GCA_039821475.1 Cyanobacteria bacterium J06632_22
AGCTCATCCTGGTCACTGCAGATGCCCCGCCGCTACGCATAAAGTTGTTGGGCAGCGGATTGCGGATCGCTATAGGGGTTGGATAGTGCCTCTCGAAAGTCCAGGATGGTTGAAAAGAGGTCTGTACGACTCACAGCAACCGGTTTGCGTAGCGGCGGGGCATCTGCAGTGACCAGGATGAGCTCCAGCCGGTCTTCTAACACCAGCGGATACAGCAGAACGGCCTCTTGCTCCAAATCGGCCAGGTTATCTTGTAGTGCGGTAAATCCTTGTGGATCTACGCTGGCGATTCGATTGAGTTCGGTTAAGGCCGCCTCTACATCAGGACGGTTAATAAACTCAAAGTAGATATCTCGCAGCTCAACGTCTAGGCTGCGTAGCTCCGCTAGCCGCTGTCGCTGTTCTGGCGTTAGTTCATTGGGGGGAATCTGTCGTAGTGCTGACAGCTCTTCGGATGCAGCCAGTAGCTCCAGATACTGCTGGAGTACGCGCTCTTCAATGGCGTATGCCTCGACCAGATTGTCTTCCGATGCACCGGCCCGGGCTACCGGTATGTTGGGCGCTGTAGCGAAGCCCGTGAGTGACATTGCAACCGTACTTGCGATCGCAATCCATTTTCTATTCACAACCCTAGCCTCCATCAATTTTTATTTATCTTTTTTCGGGAACGTCGGCAGCTCGTCCTGTAGGTTTAGGAGAGGCCTCGTCTTGGCTGTTAAAATCGCTGTAACCGTTGCAACCCAGGGCATATTAGCAGGGCACACAACGGTTTAGCCGATAGGCCCCTCGTATCCAAAGGGGGGCAGGGTAGCACTCTCGCCATCGGGCAGGTCAACCTTTACCACAAACGCTTCACCCTGGGTGCCCACCACTTGGGTATACAGGTACGCACCATCAGCCCCGTTAGACAGAGACGCTAAGGCAATCACACCATTTTGATCGCTCACGATCAGCCGTGTCCCAACGGGTAAGGTGGCACCGTCCGCTGGCCCCAACAGTAACAGCAGACTCCACTCCGGTGGTTCGTCTTCGCTGGCAGTCAGCGGCCAAGCCCAGGCCTGTAGCTGACAGGTGACATCGCCCACCTGAACCGGGCCACCCACGCCACGGGCATAGCTGGGCAGAACCGTGCCGTGGTTAGCCAGCTCCTGCAAAATCTCGTCCAGCGTATTCCGCAGGGGTGAGCCATCGCGCAGTGCACCGACCGTCCGGGGTGGCAACAGGGCCCAGGCCAGCTGTTCAGAAATGTCATCAAGCTGGCTATTAATCCACTGCCCAGTGTTGATAATGCGCGTTTGCAGACGCTGCAACGGACTGGGAAATGAACTGGCCCCTGGGGTAACGGCGGTTACCGTCTCGGGCTGCATTGCGCTCAATGTCACCAAAATTTGCTCCGGCGACAGCGTAAAAAGAGACACTGGGATTTCGACCCACGGATCACTAACGACGGGCAACTGCTGTAGCTGTTGAGCCGGTAGCCCCGCTAATATTTGCACTTGGCCCACCTCTTCCTGCACCTCAACCAGAATGTATAGCTGGGGCGCGGGGCCGCCATCGGTTGGATTTGGCACCTGCAGCCGGTCATCGCTGAGACTGCCCATGGCCACAATGCACAGCCGCTGACCGTTGAGGTGAAAGTTCACCCCAGGAGCGGGCGGCGAGGACTGGGCGTAGCTGCCCGCCAAAACCAGGGCCCCATCGTTGAGCCATTGATCAAACCCAACCACAGCCAGCGCCCGCAAAAAGGTATGCCATTGCTCGTCTTCGTTTGGAATAGGCTGGCAGACAGTGGTGGCCCAGTCCAAGGCACTGTCAGACAGTACAACCATGTTTTCTGAGGGGGTTGTTTCTGAGGACATTGTTTTTGAGGCCGCGTGGGTGGACTGGGGAGGTGACGGGTTGTTGAGGTTTACAGTTGGAATAGTCATAGCACGGGTGAGAGTAAGCTGTGAATGGAACATGATTAAGTCTGGGGCTAGTCAGGGGGCGGGGGCGGTGAGAGCTGATCCAAGACCCGGCACATGCAGCGGGCAAACACGCTATCGGCGGTTCTGTTCTTGGCAATTTGGGCTTCGGCCTGGGCTTCTTCCATCACCGCATTGGTTTCTTCGATCAAGATTTGTTCTAGCTTTTGGTCAGCTTCGTCCAGCTGGTCTGGAGAAAGATACTCGGCCGCATCGACTTTGACCTGTTGCTTTAGCGCCGCCACCCATTCAATGGCAATTTCGGTGCGAAAGCGCCTGAGATGGAGGAGCCGGGTTACCTGGACCTGATTGGCCAGGGAAAGCTGCTTTGCGATCGCACCCATCGACAGGCAATCGCAGTGAAACAGTCGCATCGCCTGGTAGTAGGCATGACCTTGGGGGGTGCGGCGCTGCTGCTGTTTGTCGATGTAGGTTTTCAGCACCTGCTGGGTGGTCGTGTCCAGCGTGGCCAGAAACTGCTGCCGATACCGTTGAAGAAAGTCCTCCTGTTCGGTTTCGGCCTCATCGGGGGTGGGGGCGATCACAGGCTGGGCTGTGCCATCGTCCAATGTCCCGATGTTTAAGTCCCAACCCTGACGAACGGCGATGCGATACTGACGCAGCTTGTCGGCTAGGTCGTAGAGCTGGTTGTAAACAACGCTGGGCGGCTCGTTGGGGTTAATGGCCTGCAGCTGCTCGTCCGTGGGGTCGGGACAGCGTCGGGTGCGGGGCGCGGTTGCCATACGTCCTCGGCGATACACCCGGTGATAGGCCGCTAGTAGCTCACTAGCGGCCTCAATTTCGCCAGGGCTGAGGTAGGGCAGCACCCGAGCCAGCTGGCTAATCTTGGTATCGTTTAAAATCGCCCAGGGGCTAATGCGATACAGCCCCTGCTGCAAAAAAAAGCGATTGAGCTCCCGGTGGGTTTTGACCAGTTGACTGGCCCAGGTACTGAGCGAGGCCCCCTTGTCGGGGTTGTACTTCGCCAAGATTTTCAGGGCCAGGCTTTTGGGGTTGGGGAGCAGGCGGCCATCGTCGTCTAGGACAAAGGGCCACAGCTCCTGGGCCTCAAAGTTGTAGGTGGTGCCAAACTGGCGCACCAGCTGATTGCACCCGTCAACAATATGGTGAGAGAGCCAGCAGCGCAGGCACAGCTGAGCCAGATCGTCTTCGGGCGCGCGCTGCCACAGAAGCCGGTGGCAGTCTGCTTCGGTCATGACGGCTTCGGTCAGGGCTTCGGCAAACAGGGGGCGAAACCAGTCTCTGGCCTGGGGAAAGGTCTGTAAACGAATTTCCCCTGAGGCGGTCAGACACTTCATTTGCCAGTAGCGGGGTAGGTAGATCATAGGCACAGGATGGGGGCGGCAAAAGGAGAAGACAGGTGCATCGCTTAGCGCTATTTAACGCTATTGCCAGCGGGCAGGAAGTTATTCAGGCTGGGGGTAGGGTGCAACGCTACAGGCCATTGCCGATGAGAATGAACGGTGCCCAGTAATAGGGGTGCTCAAGTTTGCGGACCTGCGTAATGGGCTGCCCAGTCTCGGCATCTAACACCTCGATACCGGCTCGGTCTAACCCCACGGCACCGTAGCTATCCTTAATCAGCGCTATCTGCGCCATTTGCAAGGCTTCGGCCTTGGTTTTATCGCCTTGCTGTAGGGCCGCATAAAAGGCATTCATCAGCACCTGGGTCCCGCCATCACTGACCTTCCATAACGAAGCCATCACGGCATCGGCCCCAGCGTATTGCATGGCATAGCCCAAGCCCAGCATCTCAACACCGTTGCCCAGCTCATCGCCCAATCCGGTTTCGCAGGCACTCAGAACCACCAGTTCCACGTTGCTCAAATCCCAGCTTTTTACATCCCGCAAAGTGACGGGAGCACCGTTGCCAAAAAGAATAAAAGAATCTTCCGGGCTGCCGGAGACAAAGGCCGCGTGGGTAGCTAAGTGAACGATGCTGTAATCGTTCATATCCAAGGAGGTGTCCGGGTGGAATTCTGTATTGAACAAGGCCGTTGCGCCCGGTAACAGCTCGGCCAGGTTGTTTACCTCAACGCCAGCAAAGGCCAGACCGTAAAAGACCTCTTGCACAATATCGATAAAGTGTTCACCCTCGCTAAAGGCCGCAGCAAACAGGTCAGGTTGCGTGGTGGGGTTACTGTTAAGTTCGCTGAGGCTGGTGGCGGTAATGTTGTTGATGCGATATTTTTCAATTAGCCATTCTTCGCCTGTGTGCAAAGCCGCTAGGGGAATGTAGCGCAGTTGCCCGTCAGGGGCGTAAATAATTGTCTTAGCGCCCGCTTCAGTCAGCGCCGACTCCAAAGGGGCAATGAGCCACTGGTACAGCTGATTGGCCTTGGCCTGGGTTCCGGCTAAGTCGTCGG
>JBCBOC010000543.1:0-3545 GCA_039821475.1 Cyanobacteria bacterium J06632_22
AGCATACGGTCGATGCCCTGAACCGTTACGACCAAATGCGTAAGGTCGAGCCCATGCAACGGGCCCTAGAGACCCTACAGGCAACCGCCTGGCTGGCCGGGTTGCGCGCGGGACAGACGGACCACCGACGCACCCTAGGCCGTGTGGGCCAGCAGAATGGTTGCTATAAAGTTCTACCGATCTTGCACTGGCATTCTCGTGATGTGTATCAGTACCTGACCCAGCATAATTTGCCTTACCATCCGCTCTTTGACCAGGGCTATGTCACGGTAGGCGACTGGCACTCTAGCCGCCCGCTCACAGCAGATGACAGCAGCGAGCGCGACACTCGATTCCAGGGTCTTAAGCAAGAGTGTGGTCTGCACCTGCCCCAAACACCGGAAGAAGCCGAAAGCCTCAACTCTAGCGCCCTCTAACGTGTCCCAATTCGCCACTCGCATTCCCTGGCGATGCCTTGTGATGGGCACGGCGGGTGTCTTAATGGGTCTGGCGCCGGTCAATGCCTGGCCGCTGGCTTGGGTCGCGCTGGCACCGCTGTGGTGGGGCGTACAGCACGTTAGTCAGACGTTTTTGGGAGCTCAGTCGCCGGCCCAGCAGTCTTCTCAGCCGCCCGTCAAACGGCAGCTTCTGGCCCTTCTCCCGTTGCCGCTTTGCTGGAGCTTGGGTTACCACGGCACAGCGTTGTCTTGGATCCTGCACCTGCATCCGCTGACGTGGATGGGGATTCCCTGGTTGGGGAGTATTGCGATCTCACTGTTTGCCTGGGCCGCGATCACGATTTGGGGCATGGTCCTAGTGAGTCTTTGGGCGCTGGGTTTGGCCACCGCCCAGCGCTACCTGCCCGATGCCCCCAGTCGCATCCTAGTGGGCACGGCCCTATGGTGCGGCCTAGAAGCGTTGTGGAATCTGAGTCCGTTGGATTGGACCACCCTAGCCTATACCCAAAGTCCGGGCAATTTGGTTATTTTGCACCTGGGCCAGATAGCCGGCCCCCTCACGGTTTCGGCCCTGCTGGTGGCGGTAAATGGAGTCTTAGCGGAGACGGTACGGACGGGATCCTGGCGGAGCGGCGGTGCGATCGCACTGACCCTTTGCTTAACGGGGCACCTGATCGGGTTTACCCTTTACCAACAGCCCCTCAACGACCCGCCCGAGCAAGCCATCCCAGTGGGTATTATCCAGGGCAATATCCCCACCCGCCAAAAACTGTCAGCCGAGGGCGTTCGCCGTTCCAGAGACGTTTACCTGCAAGGCTACCGGGACCTGGCCCAGGTAGGTGTCGAAGCCGTACTGACGCCCGAAGGTGCTGTTCCAGTCCTGTTTGATACCGCTCAAAAAGAAACGGATCTCTTTTATCGCCTGGTATCCGATCAGCCGATTACCGCCCCGGTGCTGTGGCTGGGGCAATTTTTACTGGAACCCGTCGATCGTGACCATATCACCCAAAGCCTGATTAGCATTGTGCCCCAGCAGGGCATTGTCGGTCAGTACGACAAGATTAAACTGGTTCCCCTAGGAGAATACATTCCCCTACAGTCTGTTTTCGGCAAGCTCATCTCTCGTCTCTCACCCATCGGTACTGATATGATTCCTGGGGGTACCCAACAACAGTTTGAGACGGGGTTAGGACCCGCCGCAGGCGGCATTTGCTTTGACTCAGCGTTTAGCTGGCTCTTTCGTCGTCAGGTTGCCCACGGCGGGGAGTTTATTCTCACCGCCAGCAACATCGACCCCTACCCTCGCCGCACCATGATTCAGCTTCACGGTCACGAAGTCATGCGGGCCATTGAAACCAGTCGCTGGGCCGCCAGAGCCACCAACACAGGCCTCTCCAGCATAATCGACGCCCATGGCCAGACAGTCTGGCTTTCTACAGCCAACCAAACCGTCATTCACGCCGATACTCTCTATCGTCGTCAGCATCACACGCCCTACGTGCGCTGGGGCAACTGGCTCACACCCCTATTGGTTGGATTATCCCTCTGTCGGCTCTGGCTAAACCGCATTCAGCCTGAACCCCGCAGCTTTCCCCAAGGATAATTCTCATGCTAGAGGTGGCCGAGGCTCAGGACGGCTCAGCAAGAAAAGGACGCTGAATCTGCGTGATGAGCGCGTAGAAAGGGGCCCAATTATCGTCTTCGGTGATGGGCTCCCAAATGGCTTCAATCCGAGGCCGGTGCAGAACAATTGCCGGATTGCGCTGTCGTAATCGCAGGCCGACCTGCCGCAGCTCCTCTTCAGAAAATTCTTGCAAGCAGTAGTGATACTGCTGCCGCCAGTCACCCAGCAAATTGGCTGCCGCATCGTCAGAGTTTTCCATCGTTGCCTGCAGAATGTTTTCGTCAGACTCTTTCCACGTTGGCAAGAACTGTTCCGTCAAAGACAAAAAGAACCCGTGGTAGTCAACATGGGTTTGTTCCATCATCTGTAGCGTCTTAAATAACAGTTCTCCCCGTTCTTCGCGGTAAGTTTCAAATCCCAGCTTCCTCAGCATCAGCGCCTCGTAAGCGCTTCGATAATGTTCGGCAAAAGGTGCTAGGCCAGCCTCTAAGTCCTTTGCACTCATCACCATACCCAACGGACGCTGTAACAGCTCTAAGTTAAGCTGGCAAATACCAGGCTGGTTGCCATAGCTATATCGTCCGCCGTAGTCAAAGTAAGCCGCTGTAAATCGCCGACCATAGGCCTGCATAAAGGCATAGGGACCATAGTCAAAACTCTCCCCAGTGATGGACATATTGTCCGTATTGAGCACCGCATGGCAAAATCCTGCTGCCATCCACTGCGCGGCTAAGACCGCGATCCGCTGCGCGAGTTCTCCATAGAATCGGGCATAGCGTTCTTGCTTATCCGGCAGATCTAACAGGTGAGTATAGTAAACCGCCACCACGTGATCCAGGAGCTTTTCGATGAGATCTGATCGCTCTAAATGGTGCAATCGCTCAAAGGTCCCGAACCGGATATGGGACTGGCTGTAGCGCACCATGACTGACGATCGTGTTGGCGAAGGTTCATCTCCCCGCTCGAGTTGTTCTCCTGTTTCAACCAAACTTAGCGTGCGCGACGTGTTTACACCCAAGGCATGCAGGGCCTCCGACGCCAACACCTCACGCACTCCCCCTTTCAACGTCAGTCGGCCATCCCCTCCCCGAGAGTAAGGCGTCGTCCCCGATCCCTTTGTACCAAGGTCACGCAGGATACCCGCCTGGTCGCGCACCTGCCCATACAAAAAACCACGTCCGTCCCCCAAATTGGAATTGTACGCGCCAAACTGATAGCCGTGGTAGCGCAACGCCAGCAGCGGCGCCCCCTTCTTGAACTGCCCAAACGCCTCAACAAAATTCCGATCGCTCACCTGCTGTGGGGCTAACCCCAGTTGACCTAGGATATCGTCATTGCGAAAGCGCAAACTGTGTTCGGGAAACGTTGCAGCAGTGACAGGGTCGTAGTACTCGCCCCCCAAGTTTTCTAAGGCCGGCTCCAAGTCCAACGCCAATAGGGGGTTCACTGTATCGGTCACTGAGGCCATCCTAATGAGTATCGCA
>JBCBOC010000106.1:0-8675 GCA_039821475.1 Cyanobacteria bacterium J06632_22
ATGTAAGTCGGCACCACGGGGGCTTCTGCCTGAGAGACCACTTGCCCGATTAGCTTCGGGCGACCGTGAGGAATCACCAGGTCCAATTCAGGCTGCCGTACTAAAATGGACCTGGTAACATCGCTCCAGGTGGACGGCACCAGTTGAAGCATCCCGGTGGGCAGGTCCGTCGTAGCTAGGGCCGCCGATAGCACATCCACCAAAACTTGATTCGTCTGGCTAGCTTCATTGCTGCCCTTAAGCAGCAAACCATTACAGGTGCGCAGACAGAGCCCCGCAGCTAACACACCTAACTCTGGAAAGGATTCATACACTAGGGCAACGACACCAACCGGGCGACGACGCTCAGCCCAAAGGTCAAACGGATTGCCCAGGTCTCCCAAACGATGCAAGATACGTGCCGCCCGATGAATGCGCTCGGGGGTCAGCTTTAGCCAGTCAGTGACCTGTTCCGGAACCGCCATCTCGCGGCTAATTTCCAGGTCAAGGGTATTGGCTTCAAGAATGCGATCATGCTCCGACAGAATCGCATCTCCCATCGTCTTCAGCGCGTGACTCCGCTGACGAGTTGTTCGCTGTGCCAGCCTATCTGTCGCCTGCCGAACATCGCACAGCAGCGTCGTCAACCGATCAACGGTTGCTTCAGGATAAAAAGAATCAGCGACGGCTGGAGAATCGTACATACCGGACTAGCAGCAGACGGGGAAAAACGACAGCAAACCAGTCCTTAGGCTATAGCACCCAGACTCGGTAAGGCAAAGTAATGCCCCACCATCTCTGAAGACAAAAGACACTAAATCAACGCATCTGCCAAGGGAAACCATACAAGCCTTAGCGTCGTGCAGTCATCACTAGGACCACCAACATTATGGCTGAGACCGCCAATAACACGACAAACCAAAACGCCCCGCTAGCGTCTGCAGGTGGCTGAAAGGTCGTCCAGAGCAGCCAAGAAACTACCGCCGCAAAGCAAACCATCCCCAACGCCAAACCGTAGTGATACAGTCCCAAATGCCGATTAAGTAACCACTGATGTCCTGTCCAACGCCATACGCGCCGATAGGGATAATGGGTTGCAAGCTGCTCTATCGTGTAGCCGTCATCTTTCAGCACATAAATTTGTTGACAGCGATCGCAACCAAACGCTTCCGTGAGCAAGATTGGCTTTAGCGTCCCCCGTCGCCGACAGGGACACGGATAATCTGCATTAATATCCAACTTCTGGCTTTTTCGAGAACGCACAAGCATCGCCCAACGGAAAAACTCTATACAACGTCGATCACATCCACTAGGCCCTAGCCCTAGCGCACTCAGCGAGAGTCGACTCTAGTAGAATCACAGCCCAAAACCTCATCACCGAGACAGCGGCTGGGCTTAAATTCAGGACGGCCTAACAGCGAACAATACTCCCTGAGCCCATCGCCCTACGCCCCACAGACAACTCACTCACTGAGTCTACAGACCGTCGCACTACTCACCAGACCTAAGGCCAGGACTTACCCAGGCAAAGCAGCCATCTAGGGCAACCAGCATGAACCTATCGAGCACCAGCGCCGCACTCCACCAATACAAAACCTGCCTGAACCGCTTTAGGCTCTGGTTTGCTTTGGCCTATTTAGGCCTATGTTTAGGCTAACCTGCAAAAATCTACACGGGCAAAATATTAATAACGGCTTTAGAGTCAATGAACCTGTGTTAAGCCCTTATTAGATGTATGTAAATAGGAACAACCCAGTCACCGATCTAGGCCACAATATCTAAACCACAGGCTCAAAAAGCATTCTGCACTCACTGGCGTCATCATTAGTGACCGCGTTGGGCAGCGAGCAGTTGATGCTATCATGCAAAACCTAGGGTTCGTTGGGCGTAGCCATAACGATCTACCCAATGATGTTGCCCATCTAGACGCAGCCCCTCGTTTGCCGACGCCTAAAGCCCCTAACGCTGCCCCGAGCTTCCTGCGTTCATGGACCTTTCCTTCGAAATCACGCTACAGATCGTACTGGCGGTTCTAGCGGGCATTTCTGCTCAGGTCATTGCAGAATTCTTAAAGCTTCCCAGCATCATTTTTTTACTGGTCTTTGGCATCGGCTTAGGGCCTGACGGACTTGACATCATTAATCCAAAATTACTGGGTGTTGGCCTTGAAGTCATCGTCTCGCTTTGTGTCGCACTGATCCTCTTCGAAGGTGGGCTTAGCCTAGAACTCAAGGAGCTGGGTAAGGTCTCCGGTAGCCTCCGTAATCTGATTACCCTAGGGACATTCATCACCTTATTGGGTGCGGGTGTGGCAGCCCATTGGCTCGGCGAATTCCCCTGGCCCTTGGCTTTTTTGTACGGTTCCCTGGTGGTCGTCACAGGCCCTACGGTCGTTACGCCCTTACTCAAGCAAGTTAAGGTTGAACGCAAGGTCTCGACCCTTTTAGAAGGCGAAGGGGTCCTGATTGATCCCGTTGGCGCGATTCTAGCCGTCGTAGTCCTAGATATCATCCTCAATGGCGACGCTAACCCAACATTAATCGTCGGAGGCTTAGCCCTGAGACTAGGTATTGGCGCCACAATCGGAGGGCTAGGCGGCGCACTTCTAGGCTGGTTCCTCAAACAGGCAACTTTTCTCAGCGAAGAACTTCGAAATCTAGTGGTACTGGCCAGTCTGTGGGGGTTATTTGGCCTGGCCCAAACAGTCCGGGATGAATCGGGCCTGATGGCAGCCGTCACGGCGGGGATTATCCTCAGGGCTTTGTCTGTCCCCGACGAACGGTTACTTAGACGATTCAAGGGACAGCTTACGGTCTTCTCAGTATCCGTGCTGTTTATCCTCCTAGCCGCCGATCTATCCATTGCTAGCCTATTCGCCCTAGGCCGCGGCTCCGTCTTTACGGTAACGGCCTTGATGCTATTGGTGCGTCCCCTCAACGTCTTTGCTTGCACGCTCAACAGTGACTTAGGCTGGCGCCAAAAGGCCTTTCTCAGTTGGATTGCCCCCCGTGGCATTGTCTCAGCCTCAGTTGCCTCCCTGTTTGCCATTTTGCTCACGGATCGCGGCATCAACGGTGGTGATGCGATTAAAGCCCTCGTCTTTCTGACGATCATCATGACTGTTTTTGTGCAAGGCATATCCGCTCGCCCGGTGGCCCAATGGCTTAAACTAACCCTCGATACCGCCACTGGTGTTGTTATCGTGGGCGGGCATCCCCTTGGGCGAACGTTAGGGCAGCTCTTTCAGCAACAGGGAGAATCGGTGGTTATTATTGACACCGATGAAGAGGCCTGCCGTCAGGCCGAGGCCTTGGGACTGCAAACCTATCTGCGTAGCGCCTTAGATGCTGATGTGCTGGAAACTGCCGGACTCAGTGCTATGGGAACGTTTCTCACACTCACCACAAATGGTGAGGTCAATGCCGTTATTGCAGAGAAAGCTACTGAGGAGTTTCAGCCGCCCCGCGTTGTGGCTGTACAGCCGGGCAGTGATTTAGATAAAACCGAAGGTAGCCCTGAGAACGTCGGCAGTAATCGCGTTTTAGCACCTCGGATGGCGATCAAAACGTGGAATACCTATCTCAAAGAAAACACGGCGGAGCTACAAGTTACTCAGCTCCAAGCCGAGAATTTAGCAGCACAGCGAGAACAGCTCCAAAAACTGGCCAGTAATGGCGATATCCTGCCCTTAACGGTTCAACGCAACAGCAAACTAGAGCTGGCTTTCATTCCGCAGCAGTGGCAAGCAAACGATGTGATCACCTATCTGATTCACGACCCAACCCCGCAGATTATGAAGCGCTTGTCTGGCGGCATGCGCTCTCCTAGGCTCGCGACCCAAAACCTGCCTCCAGCCAAAACCAATCCCATCAAAAGGGAGGAGGTCACTGGAACTGAGGTAAAACCCGACACCGTTCCACCCCCCGCCGAACTCGCACAACCAACCCTTGAGGATGATGCCTAACGCCTTAGGCTAGCAGCTCCCTATGCCGCCATTTGATGAACGGCGGACAAGACCGCGCTCATCTTATAAGGCTTACTCAGGCAGGTAATCCGGCCCCGACAGCTACGGGTAAACCGTTTTAATTCACCGCGCGAGGCCGCCGTCAACATCAACGTTGGAATACGACGGGTCTGCGGATTATTTTGTAGCTGTTGATAAAATCCAAATGCCTGACCGTTAAGCGCAAGGGGCTCAATAATAATGAGTCCAGGCGGCGCATCAGCAATATACTGCAACGCATCTTCAACGTTGGAGACCGGAAGGCAAAGAATACCCTGCGACTGCAGCTCTTCGGCCAACATTTCTTGGTGTAGGTTGCAATCATCCATCAACAGCACATAGCTCATAGCAATGCCCCTATGTTGCAGATTTCAGTAGCCATTTTCTTCAGCTCCGATGTTTCAATTTTTCACATCATCTGACCCACCATTGCGTTCCCAGAGAGAACATCCCCGCAGCCTTGTCCGTCAAACAGATAAAGGCAGGGCCAAACGTTGGGAGACTTGAATCATCAGGGGCTTGGACTTGAACTGCTACTGCACTAGCATTCAAAATCTTACCCTAGATAGATGAACCAAACTGTACGGACAATTCAGTTCCGACTTTGATGGCTAACACTGTGCTAGCTAACAGGTCAAAAGTCATCGATTTCATTTTCTATTAAGCCTGTTTTAGACGATTCAAGCTATCGCTAAATTGCTGATTTATAGGTTCTGCGCTCTCGCTGCATTCACCTAAGTATGTTTGCTGAACCTTGGCCCCAAAGGTAATTTCATGAGCTACGAGGGACTAATTACATTGCCTAAGAATAAAATTTATAGCCAGATAGATATCCCTTTTCCGACCCACCTGGGTCCGATCAAACAAGGTTCTATCAAAAAAGTTTGCTGCTATTTTTTGCATTAAGCATTCACAACAAGAATTCTTTCTCAAGAAGAATAAAAACATATGGTCGTCGAAAGGTTGACGGGCCCCTCGACAAACACAACAGCCCCATAATCTAGCCGATAAATCGGCCTAAGGAGAGCCTTTTGATGACTGCCCCACAGTATCTTCCAACCTCCATGGCTTCGAATCCTAGCCCCCACAGCGATCCATCCACGGGCATTCTCACCGGCATTGGGGTAGGTCCAGGGGATCCTGAGCTGCTGACCATCAAAGCACTGCGTCAGCTACAAGCAACACCGGTGGTGGCATTTCCAGCTGGCCGTCAGGGCCAGCCCGGATGGGCGGAACAGATTATTGCACCCTGGATGAGAGAACATCAGCTCAAGCTTCCCCTCCAGTTCCCCTACGTCTTTGACCCCGCCACCTTATCAACCGCATGGCAAGCTGCCGCACAACAGGTCTGGCAGTACTTATCGACAGGCCAGAACGTTACTTTTGCCTCGGAGGGCGATATTAGCTTCTACAGTACTTTTTCTTATCTGGCCCAAACCTTGCTTCAAATGCGTCCCCAGGCCCAAGTTCGCTCCATTCCTGGCGTGTGTTCACCAATGGCCGCTGCCGCCGCTTTAGGTCAACCGCTGACCCAGCAGCATCAACGATTAGCGATTTTGCCGGGCGTTTATGGCCCCCATGAGCTCGAAGCTGCATTAGCGTGGGCCGATGTTGTGGTGGTCATGAAACTGGGGTCAGTCTATCCAGAAATCTGGCAGATATTAGCGCAGCATCAACTCCTCCAGCAAAGCTACATTGTTCAAAAGGCGACAACCCCCGACCAAATTGTCTATGCTGGTCTAGGTGATTTGCCTGATTTGGCCTTGCCTTACTTCTCTATTCTGGTCATTCACGTGCGCCAAATTGAGCTAGCTGCTTGATTTGGCTCGCTGACGCTATGCATTCGTGCGGCCCCCAGATCTGTTACACCTGAGTCTGTTACATCTGACTTGAGTCCACATGGTGGACAGACGGTCTAGAAATAGGCAACTTCATCTATAAGATCCGACAAAGGCCTGTTAGCCTGGGTACGCGTAAGACTTGAGCCCGCCAGCGCCCACTGCGCCCCTCCCCTGTTAACGCGCTACTAACTTGGACACCTTTTTACTGCAGAACTGATGCCGAAATTGCGAACTCGCCCTCACGCTAAGTCGCCTAATCCCTTTGTCCGGCGAGTGCTGCAGCCACTAGGTCGGCTAGTACAAGGGCCCTATGGAATTGCTGCGATCGCATCCATCAGCTTCCATGGGGTTGTCTTTGCCTTAGGGCCTGCGATGTCTGGCGTGTCCATTGCTGCTTTCGGCGACGGCCCTGGAGACGGCAGCGAACGCACCGTCCCCCTAGTCGAACTCTCTGCCGCTGAGCAGGGACGCCTGCCCGATTTTTCCAATCGTCGGACCTTCTCTGGTCGGGTACCTGTACCGAGTACCACGCCCCCTTCACTACCGCTCCAGCGAACGCCCCAGCGCTCCCGGCTGAGCACGGTACCGCAGCGCTCCACCGGCCTAAGACGCTCCTCACCGTCGACCTTAAATCGCCAACGCCAACAGCAAAACAGCAGCAGAACGCCCTACGTTTGGGACGGCAGTACCCGAATTTCCCGTATCCCGCTCCCCCCCAGTCTTGCTGGGCAAGGGCTGCCCGAACCTCGCAACAGTAACCCGCCCCCGCAGCAACCTGAGTCAGATCCAGATACTGCTGCCAGCACCGCGACCACAGGCCCAGAGACAGCACCTGATAACCCGACCCCCGACACACCCCCTGAAGGGACCGGCACCGACCTCAGCTTGGAAGGTCTACAGAATCCACCCAGCGTTGAGGCCAATGGTGAAGCCGAGGGCGCCAATACCGGAGAAACGCCGCCTGACAATAATCCCAACAATAATCCCAACAATAATCCAGGAGAAGGCTCAGAGCCCTCAGATATTACAGCCAACAATAACCCCGATCCTGAACAGGCGCGCCTTCAGGCCCTACGGGATAGTCTGGAGTGGGATGCCACCGGCACTGCTGCAGACCCCACAGATATCAGCGATTGGGTGACGAGCTTGCAGGAAATCGATGACACGATTGCCACGGCAGAAGCCCGTCAAGGTATCGACTCCAACATTCGAGTCTGTGTCGACAATCCGCCCGCCGATGCCATTGTCGGCATCCTGGTCCAGCCCGATGGCACGCTGGCGGATACTCAGCTCATTCAGAGAACGGGCTATGCAACCACCGACCAGGCAGCGCTCAACGCAGCTTTGGCGGTAGTTGCCCCTAGCGAAGTTCCAACAGCCTATAAGGTCGATGTCAGCGTGGGCTACGACGCTGAAGCCTGTGTGAATCCGGACACTGTTCTAGAGTGATGGTGTTGCATGCCAGGGCGTCGCCACGGCTGACATACCGGGTTGTCATGGCGTCGCTACCGGCAAGACAGTGGCTTCCAACTCAAGCGGATTCAACTAAAGCCGTCGGGTTAAATTGAGGCCATGGGTATCCGTGCCACAGGTCCCTAGCAAATCATGCTCGTCCACTAAGGCCTTGACGCGAGAGGTTTTGCCCGGTGTCGGTCGCCACACACGGGGATTGTCGTAGGCATAGTAGACTTCAGCGCCATCAATGCCAAGCTTTACCGCTGCGGGAACCAGCTGCTCTGGCGGCACTCGGTAACGAGCCGGGTGCGCCAAAATGGCTAGACCTCCAGCCCTTTGAATTGCGCCAATCACCTGGGCAGCTTCTTTAGCAACGCCCTGAGGGGGCCCGTGCTCTAGGTAAGGCTCAATGGCGCCATGATCCGTATAAAAGGCATAGCCCAAAATGTGGACTTCTGTGCCCAGCAATGAAGCCGTAATCTCAACGCCTGGCCAAAGACGCGGTAGCTGGCGTCGTCCTGCAGCCGACCGCCACGCAGCAGGATGGTGCCAACGCCAATCTTCCATCCATTCACGGGCTCGGCGATACCCCTTGAGCGTGTGATGATCGGTCACGGCCAAGCCTTGTAGCCCCAGGTCTAACGCCTGCGACATTAAATCTTCCGGGCTCAGCTTACCGTCAGAGCACCGGGTATGCATGTGAAAGTTGTAGTTCTGCGGGCAGCTATCTATCTCAACAGACTGAAAGACCGTTTTTAGTGCTTTCGCCTCCTGCGTTACCGCCCGAGAAGCAGACTCTTGAGTAGAGTAAGCAGCCATCGTCGGCGTCCAGCAGATCTTTGATTTTATTTGTCCTAATATACCCATCATAGACAACACCTGTGAAAACCGACAGATAAATAAGACCAAATAAGACAGCTCGTACCCGTGTTTTGAAAGCGCACCGGCACGAGCCAAGATTGTTATGGAATCGTCTATTTTTAGGGGATGTATAGCAACCGTAACCAACATTGATACGCGGTTGCGGGCTACTTCGCTCCAATATTTAGCCTTGGCCACCAAAGATTGCCCGAAACAAAGTGGCCAGCGCTATACTTACTGGCCGTTCTAAAGCTATCGTTTTGAATTTTTCTTAGACATCGTCTTTAGCGCTGATGTCTAAGTCTGCGGGTCAGTCAGAGCTCATGGTCTTTATCAGAGTGAAATGATTCCCCTTTCAACCGTGTGCAACCTTTTTCCAAGGGATGGAGCTGCTCCCATAGCGCTAGCCTAATGAGCTTGTTTCCGTGTTGTAGAGTGCTGGCCACTTTGTTTCGGGCAATCTTTGGTGGCCAAGGCTAAATATTGGAGCGAAGTAGCCCGCAACCGCGTATCAATGTTGGTTACGGTTGCTATAC